>DATKDW010000056.1 GCA_035512495.1 Acidimicrobiales bacterium | reverse complement strand
CAGTCGAAGAGCGTGTCGAGGATCTCCTCCTCCTCCTCCTCCTCCTCCCAGCGGGCGACCTCGCCGTCCCGACATCACACTGGCGGCGAGAGTGGGATTCGAACCCACGGTGAGCCGAAACCCACAACGGCTTTCGAGGCCGCCCCATTCGTCCGCTCTGGCATCTCTCCAGCAGGCAAGGCTACCGGGCGCGCCGACCGGCGAAGAACGAGCGAAGCTGCTCGGCGCAGGCCTCGGCCTCCACCCCCGCCACCACCGCCACCTCGTGGTTGAGGCGGGGGTCGGCGCAGAGGTTGTACAGCGAGCCGCAGGCACCCGCCTTCAGGTCGGCGGCGCCGAAGACCACGGTGCCCACGCGGCCCGCCACCAGGGCGCCCGCGCACATCGGGCACGGCTCGAGGGTGACCACCAGCGTGCAGCCCGAGAGCCGCCACGACCCCAGAGCCGCGGCCGCGTCCCGAATCGCCAGCACCTCGGCGTGGGCGGTCGGGTCACCCGCCAGCTCGCGCTCGTTGTGGCGCCGGGCCAGCACCGAGCCGTCGGGGCCGAGGAGCACGGCGCCGACCGGGACGTCGTCGTGGTCGGTGGCCGACGCCGCCTCCGCCATGGCGACCGCCATGGCGGCACGGTGCCCGCTGGAGGCTGATGAAGTCGTCACATTTCGTACCGTAGCGAGCAGGAGGTGTTACCCACTCCGTCGAAAACCCATGCACATGGGTTCGCGACGCGGGCCCCGAGGTGCCGTGGCGGGGCGGTCGGGGACAGACGGGGTCGGGGCGAGGGGTCGCCACCGAAGGAGGCTCTCCGCGCGTCGCGCCCACGCCGGCCTGGCCATCTGCGCCCTGGTGATCCTCATCGGCACCGACGCGTCGGTGCCCCAGCCCCCGCACCAGCTCGAGGCTGCCGCGTCCGCGCCGGCGGAGATCCACGTGGCCATGCCCGAGCGGACCACCGCCGAGCGCGAGCGCTTCGTCGACCTCGACCCCACCACGACCATCCCGACCGGTCCCACCTTCCTGCCCGCCGCCGACGAGGAATCGGACGCCTCGAGCGTGGAGGCCACCGATGGCGACAGCGTCATCGCCCCGCCCCCCGACACCTTCGAGGTCCCTCCGGCTCCCCCGGTGCCCCCGCCGAGCCGCCTCACCGGCCGTTACGACCACGTCCAGCCCGCCGACGGCACCTGGGCGGTGATCATCGGGATCAACGACTACCCCGGCACCCACTCCGACCTCCGCTCGGCGGTCAACGACGCCAACGACATCGACCGTGTCCTCAGCGGCTACGGGGTCCCGGCGGACCGGCGCCTGGTGCTGCGCGACCGTCAGGCCTCCGCCGCCAACATCCGCGACGCCTTCAGGTGGCTCGTGGCCCACGCCGGTGACGACGCCACGGCCGTCGTCTACTACGCCGGCCACGTCCGCAAGCTCAGCCGCTCCACCGAGGCCATCGTCGCCGCCGACGGGCGCCTCGTCACCGACGAGCAGATGGCCAACGACCTCAGCGACCTGCGGGCCGAGCAGACCTGGATCGCCATGGCGTCGTGCTACGGCGGCGGCTTCACCGAGGTGCTCGCCGCCGGCCGGATCCTCTCCGCCGCCGCCGACGCCAACAGCCTGGCGTATGAGAACTCGCGCTACGGCCGGTCGTACTTCGGGGAGTACATGGTCAATCGGGCCATGCTCCAGGGCATGGCCCCCCAGAGCGTCGAGAAGGCCTTCGCCTTCGCCGTCGAGGGCATCCGCCGCGACCACCCCAACCGCCAGCCGATCCAGTTCGACTACCAGCCCGGCGACCTCGTCCTCGGCCCACCGCCGGCGAGCTCGCCCTCGTCGGCCGACGGTGGGTCGGCCCAGCAGCCGCCCCCGCCCTCGGGTGACGGAGGTTCCCAGCCGCCTGCCGAGGAGCCGCCGCCCGACGAGGACGGGCCCCGGAGGTGCACGTTCCGGGTCAACGGCGTCGTGACGTACTGCCGGCGCTGATCGCGCCTGTGGCGGGCTGATCGCGCCGATGGCGGAGGGGGTGGGATTCGAACCCACGGTGAGTTGCCCCACACACGCTTTCCAAGCGTGCCGATTCGGCCGCTCTCGCACCCCTCCCGGGTCGGTTCAGGGTATCCTGGCCTGAGCCCGTCGTTGGACGTGGCGGCCGGGCCCTGTGCAATCGTTCCCTGTGAACCGAGTCAGGGCCGGAAGGCAGCAGCTCTCAGCAGGTCGAGCGGTGTGCCGCAGGTCGTCTGGCCGTCACGTCGAACGCCGGGCTGCACACCGCTCGCCCGCTGCGAGCTGCGCAGCCCCTGTTCATGGGCGCCTTCGGCGCCGTGCAGGTCGAGCGGTGTGCGCACACGTCGTCTGGCCGTCACGTCGAACGCCGGGCAGCACACCGCTCGCCCGCTGCGAGCTGCTCGTCGGTAGTCTCGGCCGCATGGCGTTCCAGTCGCTCTACCGGCGGTACCGGCCGCGTCGCTTCAGCGAGGTCAAGGGCCAGGACCACGTGGTGCGGGCGCTGCGCAACGCCGTCCGCGAGGGCACCGTGGCCCACGCCTACCTCTTCAGCGGCCCGCGCGGCACCGGAAAGACCTCCACCGCGCGCCTGCTGGCCAAGGCCCTCAACTGCGATGCCCCGGTCGACGGCGAGCCGTGCGCCGAGTGCCCCTCGTGCCTGTCGGTGGAGGCCGGTACCTCCCTCGACGTGAGCGAGCTCGACGCCGCGTCGAACAACGGCGTGGAGGCGATGCGCGACCTCATCCGGCGGGTCGCCCTCGTCAGCGGCGGCCGCCACCGCGTGTACATCCTCGACGAGGTCCACATGCTCTCCACCGGGGCCGAGAACGCCCTGCTCAAGACGCTCGAGGAGCCCCCCGCCAACGTCGCGTTCGTGCTGGCCACCACCGACCCCCAGAAGGTTGCCCCCACCATCCGCAGCCGGACCCAGCACTTCGACTTCCGGCTCCTGCCCGCCGCCACCCTCGCCGAGCACCTCACGTGGGTGGCCGCCGACGCCGGCCTCGAGCTGGCCGAGGGCGCCGTCGACGCCGCCGTGCGGCGGGGCCAGGGCTCGGCGCGCGACTCGCTGTCGGCCCTCGACCAGATCGTGGCGGGGGGCGGCGCCGCCGAGGAGGACTCCTTCGTCGACGAGCTGGTCGAGGCGCTCTGCGAGCGGGACACCGGGCGGGCCCTGCTCGCCGTCGCCGGGGCGTGCAGCGCCGGTCGCGACCCCCGCCAGCTCGGGGAGTCGCTGCTCGGGTACCTCCGTGACGCCTTCCTGACGACGATGGCGCCCGACGCCGTCTCCCTGCCCGACACCATGCTCGAGCGGGTCTCCGACCAGGGCCGCCGCCTGGGACCGGCAGCCGCGGTGCGCGGCCTCGATGCCGTCGGTGAGGCGCTGCTGGCCATGCGCGAGGCGCCGGACCCCCGTGTCGCCCTCGAGGTGGCGCTGGTGCGGGTGACCCGACCCGAGGTCGACCCCTCGCCTGGCGCCGTCCTCGAGCGGGTCGAGCGCCTGGAGCGGGCGATGCGCGGTGGCGCGGTGTCGACGCCGGCGCCCGCGGCCGCCGCCGGTGAGGGAGCCTCCGACGCGACCGCCCCCGTCCCGGCAGACCTGCCGCCGCTACCGGCTGCCGGGGTGGCCGACGGCCGCGCCGCCGCCCGCCAGGCCATGGATGCCGCCACCACCCGGGAGCCGGGTCCGGCGTCGCCGCCCGCCGCCCGGCCCGCCCTCGGCGGCGTGCGACGCCAGTCAGGCGCTCCGTCGTCGTCGTCGTCCGCGCCCGCGCCTTCTGCGGCCACGGCTCCGGCCTCGTCACCGCCCGCGGCGCCGGAACCGGAACCCGAGCCGCCCGTCGTCCAGGCGGCCACCGCCGGTGCTGATGCCGGCTCCGGCGGGCCGCTGCCCAGCCGCGAACAGGTCACGCTGGCCTGGCCCGACCACGTCGCGCCCAAGCTCAACGTGCGGGCCCGTGGCCTCTACAACTCGGGGCGGTTCACCGCCGTGGACGACGGCACCGTCGTCTTCGCCGTCACCAGCGAGATCATGGTCCGCAAGGCCGAGGAGCACCGGACCGCCCTCGAGGGCGCGCTGGCCGAGCACTTCGGCCGGCCGCTCCCGGTGCGGATCGTCGTCGACGACGACGTCGCTCCCGACGACGACCCCGCCCGTGGCGCGGGCGGCCAGCGCCCGTCCGACGACGACGAGCCCGTCGACGTCACCGACCTCACCGATGCCCCCGCCGCCACCACCGGCCTCGACCGCCTCACCGACGCCTTCCCGGGCGCCGAGGTCCTCGACCCCTGACCCGAGTTGTGCGCGCTGGACGTCGGGAGCGGACCGTTGGTGCACACATCTCGGGTGTCGGCTCGACCCCTGACCCGAGTTGTGCGCGCTGGACGTCGGGAGCGGACGCCTCGCGCACACATCTCGAAGAGGGGGGGCGGGTCCGGTCCGGTGGACCCGTGAGGCGGTAGGTTGGAGGCGATGTCCGAACACTCCGCCACGCCCGACCTCAGCGCTCTCCTCGCCCAGGCCCAGGAGATGCAGGAGCAGCTGATGGCCGCCCAGGCCGAGGCGGCCGAGGCCGTTGTCGAGGGCCAGGCCGGCGGCGGTGTGGTGAAGGTGTGCGTCACCGGCGGCCTCGACTTCCAGTCGGTCAGCATCGACCCTGCCGCCGTCGATCCGGGCGATGTGGCGATGCTCGAGGACCTCGTCCTCGCCGCCCTCCACGACGCCATGGCCCGGGTCAACGAGGCCCAGCAGGGCGCCATGGGCGGCCTCGGCGGCCTGGCCGGCGAGCTCGGCGGCGGGGGCCTCGGCGGGCTCCTCGGCGGCTGACGCCGCCCGACCCGCCCGCACCGCGTGTACGCCGGCCCCGTCCAGGACCTGATCGACGAGCTGGGCCGCCTCCCCGGGGTGGGCCCGAAGTCCGCGCAGCGGATCGCCTTCCACCTCCTGAAGGTGTCAGCCGAGGATGCCCTGCGCCTGGCCACCGCCATCAACGAGGTGAAGGAGCGGGTGTCGTTCTGCGCCCGGTGCTTCAACGTCTCCGAGGGTGACGAGTGCGACCTGTGCGCGGACCCCCGCCGCGACACCCACCTGCTGTGTGTGGTGGAGGAGCCCCGTGACATCGTGGCGGTGGAGAAAACGCATGAGTTCCGGGGCCGCTACCACGTCCTGCAGGGCGCCATCAGCCCCATCGAGGGCATCGGCCCCGACCAGCTCAAGGTGAGCGAGCTGCTGGCTCGCCTCGAGCCGGAGGAGATCACCGAGGTCATCCTCTGCACCAACCCCAACATCGAGGGTGAGGCCACCGCCATGTACCTGGCCCGCCTGCTCAAGCCCCTCGGCCTGCGGGTGACCCGCATCGCCAGCGGGCTGCCGGTCGGTGGCGACCTCGAGTATGCCGACGAGCTGACCCTCGGGCGCGCCCTCGAGGGCCGGCGCGACGTGGAGGCGTGACCCCCGGACGTCGCGACGCCGTGGGGGTCGTCCTCGCTGCGGGCGGTGCCGTGGGCGTGGTGGTGGGGTCGTTCCTGCCCTACGCCCGCAGCGGGGCCGCCACCCGGACCAGCTACGAGCTGGTCGGCGTGGCCGAGCGCCTCGAGCTGGTGACCGGGCCCGCCGCCACCTTGGCGCGGGGCTGGTACCTCGTGCCCCTGGTCGCCGCAGCGGCGTGGCTGGCCGCCGCCCTCGGAAAGCGAGTGATTTTGGTTACATCATGTGTAATCCTGGGCACTGCCGCGCTGGCACTGGGCGTCCTGCTCAACAGGTCGCCCCTCGGTGCCGACGTGGGTGTGTACCTCGCGTCACTCGCCGGAGCCCTCTCGCTCCTCGGTGTCGCCTGTCTGTTGTGGGACCAGAGGAGCGTGCAGTGAGCGACGACACCACGGGGAGCCGGCACGGCTGGGATCCGTCCCCCGCCCAGCCCCCGACGTGGGGCGCCCCCCCGGAGGGACCGACCGCGGCGCCCACCGGACCCGCCGGCCCGCCCCCGGCTGCCGGCGAGGTGCTCCCCGCCTACGCCGCCCCCGAGCCCCGGCGCTCCCGCCCCGGCACCGTGGTCGCGGTGGGCGTCGGCATCGCCGCCGCCCTGGTGGCCGCGGTCTTCGCCGTCACCTCCTTCGGCGGCAGCGACGGCAGCCCAACGCCCGAGGCAGCGGTCGAACGCCTCTTCGACGCCCTCTCCGACCAGGACGTGATCGGCCTGCTCGAGTCCCTGCCGCCCGGCGAGCGCTCGGCGGTGCTGCCCGGCATCCGCGGCGTCGCCAGCGAGCTGCAGCGCCTTCGCCTGCTCTCCGACGACCTCGACCTCGCCAACCTGTCGGGCATCGACTTCCAGGTCGACGGCCTCGAGCTCGCCTCGGAGCCGCTCGGCCCCGGCATCGCCGCGGTCCGCATCACCGCCGGCACGATCACCTCCACGTTCGATCCCCCGTCGCTGCCGCTCGGCGAGAACCTCGAGGCGCTCCTGGCCATGGCCGAGATCGACCTTGCCGAGGTCGAGCCCGACGTCAGCACCGAGGACCTCGCCACCGACGACGCCCACCTGGTCGTCATCGAGGAGCGTGGTGGCTGGCACGTCAGCCTCTTCTACTCCATCGCCGAGGCCGCCCGCCGTGACGCGCTGCTGCCGCTGCCGGCCTTCGGCGCCGGGGTGACCCCTGCCGGGGCACCCTCGCCCGAGGCCGTGGTCGAGGAGCTGGCCGCCGCCGCCATCCGCCTCGACGCCCGCCGGGCCATCGCCCTCCTCGCCCCCGACGAGATGCGGGCCCTGCACGACTACGCACCGCTGTTCCTCGACGAGGTCGAGGCCGAGCGCGACGAGCTGCTTGCCACCGGCGAGGTCGCCATCACCCTCGACCGCCTCGACCTCGACAGGGAAGGCGACGGCGACACCGCCCGGGTCATCGTCCGGGGCTTCGCCTTCAGCGGCACCGTCGACGGCGAGGAGGGCTGGGCCGACTTCGACGGCGATTGCCTGCGCTACAGCGATGGCGACATCGAGGAGGAGAGCTGCATCAGCGACGCCGAGGACCTCGACATCGACCTCTCCGACGTCACCTTCGCCTTCACCGTGGTCCAGCGTGACGGCGAGTGGTTCCTGAGCCCGGTCCGCACCAGCTTCGACCTCACCACCGCCGCCCTCAGCCTCCTCGACCCCGCCGACTTCGACGGCGAGGACTCCACCTTCGGCCAGCTGATCGAGATGTTCTTCTTCGGCGCCTTCATGGGCGTGTCCGGCACCGAATCCAGCTTCGAGGAGGTCTGGGAGAGCGAGCCCCTCATGGGCCACCCCGAGACGGACTGGTACGACGACGAGTACGGCGACGGTTACGACGACGGCTACGAGGTCGACGAGTACGACGCCGACCTCGCTCCCGGTAGCGGTTCCACCCGCGCCGAGGAGGAGGCGGCGGTCGAGGAGTGCTATGGACCGGTCGACGACCTGCCCCCCGGCGCGTCCGAGGAGGAGCACCAGGCGGCGTGGGCCGAGGTCGAGGAGTGCTTCGCCGGGCGGTGACCACCGGGCTGCGGCCCGTTCGACCCCGAGGTGACATCGTCCGGACCCGCCCGTAGCGTTGGGCCCTCCTCATGCGCACCACCTCGCCTACCTTCGAGCGCCGCCGACGCCTCGCAGACCCCATCCGCCACCTCGACCCCGTCCTCATCGGGGCCGTCCTCGCCCTGTCGGTGATCGGGCTGCTGGCGGTGTACTCCGCCACCCACTCCAGCCTGCGCTCGGCCGGCCTCGACCCCACCTTCTACCTCCGCCGGCAGGCGATCTGGGTGGCGCTCGGCATCGTGCTCGCCAGCGGGGTGATGGCCATCGACTACCGCAGGATCCGCGACACCACCGCGATCTGGTACGGGCTCAGCGTGCTGCTGCTGCTGCTGGTGATCTCCCCCCTCGGGGTCACCACCCAGGGCGCCCAGCGCTGGGTGAACCTCGGGTTCTTCCAGCTCCAGCCCTCCGAGTTCGCCGAGGTGGCGCTGGTGCTGCTGCTGGCGTCGTGGTGCCACATGCACGAAGAGCTCACGGGGGGCCGCTTCGTCGGCGCCCTCGTCCTCGCCGGCGTGCCCGCCCTGCTCGTGCTGACCCAGCCCGACCTCGGCACGGCCCTCGTCTTCGGTGTCGTCGCCATCGCGGTGACGTTCTTCGGCGGCGCCCGCCTCCGCCACCTCGCCGCGGTGGGCCTCGTCGTCGCCTTCGCGGTCATCGCCGGCCTGAGCCTGGGGGTCCTCGAGGACTACCAGCGCGACCGCCTCACCGGCTTCGTCAACCCGCAGGGCGACAGCTCCTCGGTCTACAACCTCACCCAGTCGCAGATCGCCCTCGGCGCCGGCGGCCTCACCGGTGTGGGCCTCTTCCAGGGGACCCAGACCAACCTCTCCTTCGTCCCCGAGCAGCACACCGACTTCATCTTCACCGTGATCGGCGAGGAGCTCGGCTTCCTCGGCACCGCGACGGTGGTGACCCTCTTTGCCGTGGTCGCCTGGCGGGTCTGGCGGGCGGCGCTGGTGGCTCGCGACCGCTTCGGCGCCCTGCTGTGCGTCGGGGTGCTGGCCATGATGGTGTTCAAGATCTTCCAGAACATCGGCATGACCATGCAGATGATGCCCATCACCGGGATCCCCCTGCCGTTCCTCAGCTACGGCGGGTCGGCCACCCTGGCGTCGTTCATCGCCGTCGGGCTGGTGCTCAACGTGGGCTCCCGCCGCTTCACCTGACGAAGGTCAGCGCCATGGTGGCGCCGCTGGCGGCCACCAGGTAGAGGGCGAAGCCCGTGAGCCCCGCTCGCGCCACGAGCCGCACCAAGAACGCCACGGCGAGGTAGCCCGACACGAACGCGGCGAGCACCCCGGCGACGATGTCGGCACCGGAGAACCGGCCCGGCTCGGCCAGATCAGGGACGCTCACCACCGCCGCGCCCACCAGGACCGGTAGGGCGAGGAGGAACGAGAACCGGGTGGCCGCCGCCCTGGTCAGACCCATCGCCAGCCCGGTGGTGATCGTGCTGCCCGACCGGGAGATGCCCGGCAGCAGGGCCAGCGCCTGCCCGAGGCCGATCGCCATGGCCTGGCGCAGGTCGACCCGGTCGAGGGTGGTGCCCGCCGGGTCTTCGGGGTCGGCCCCCACGCTGGTGGTCATCGCCGGTCGGGAGGCCGGCACCGGGGCGGAGGCGGGGGTGCGGGCGATGCGTCGGGCTCGCAGCCGTTCGCCGCCGACCAGCATCGCCGCGGTCACGAGCAGGAGTGCGGAGGCGAGCCGTGGGGTGGCGAAGGCTCCCTCGAAGGTGCTCCGGAAGGCCACACCGATGAGGCCAGCGGGGACGGTCGCCAGCGCCAGGTAGACCACGAGACGCCGGTAGGTGGCGGACTCGGGCGAACCGTCCGGGCGAACGATTGCACCGGCCATGGCCAGCAGGTCGCGCCGGAAGTACACGACGATGGCGCCGGCGGTGCCGGCGTGGAGGGCGACGTCGAACGCCAGGCTGGGCTTCTCCCAGCCGAGCACGAACGGCACCAGCACCAGGTGCCCCGAGCTCGACACCGGGATGAACTCGGTGGCGCCCTGGACGATGCCGAGGACGATCGCCTGGATGATCTCCGGTACCGACTCGAGCACCCCGCTCCTCTCCCAGCCGCATCCGGCGCACGGCGGCCCGCCATGGTGGCACGGTCTGCCGACGCCACCCTTCGCTTCACCTGGGCGACCCGACCGGGCGGTACCGTGACCGCGCGTCGGGCCGCTAGCTCATCGGGCTAGAGCAGGGGACTTTTAATCCCAAGGTGCCGGGTTCGAGACCCGGGCGGCCCACCATAAAAGTCCAGTTCAGAGGGTTGCAGCGCAGAAGAGCCGTCATCGGAAGGGTTGCCATCCCTGAGTCATCCCTTGATGGCTCGGTACCACCAGGTGTCCCGGACGGTCAGGGGAACCAAGCGCGACGCCGAGAAGGTCCTCACCCAGGTTCAGCACAGATCGATCAGGGCGGAGCGACTCGAGGCGGCAACGACCTGGAGGCCCGGCTCGTCCACATCCACCGGTCGGTGCTCCATCTCGCCGGCAACCAGGTCCTGATCAAGGACACCAAGACCCACAGCGAGCGGACCGTCGCCATCGACGTCGAGACCGCCGCCCGTCTCGAAGCTCGGCGAACGGAGGTCGAGGCTGCGCTGGCAGGTGGTCCGACCCTCGTCGAGCTGCCCTACATCTTCTCCCACGACGGGGGAGAGCGGCCCTGGCGACCGGACTACGTGACCGCCGCCTGGCGCCGGCTCTGCAACGCAGCCGGGGTCACCGGCGTGCGAGTCCACGACCTCCGACACATGCACGCCTCCTACCTCCTCGACGCTGGTGTGCCCCTCCACACCGTGTCCCGCCGCCTCGGCCACGAGCGGGCCTCGACCACCTCCGACATCTACGGCCACGCCGTCGACGCGAGAGACCAAGGAGCGGCCGACCTCTTCGGCGCCTTGCTCAACACGAAGCCCGACGACGAAGGGCAGGCCGAGTCGTAGGAGCGTCAAGAACACCTGATAGGCGCGCAGGAGCCTCTCGCAAGTGACTCCCAGCGGCGCCAAATATCCGGCAATCGGAGCGGGTGGGCGGTTGCTCAGCGTTCCCAGTGCCAGTGGATGACCCACCCGACAAGAAGCCACCGAAGGTCAGCGGGCAAACCCGGAGCGACTGCACTTACGTCCGCTTCGACTGCCCTGCGGTCGATGTCGCGACTCGAAGCGAACGGGTGGAGCTTCAGGCGCCGCCGTCGCACATGTTGCGGCACGCTCTCGACAGCCTGATCGTGAGCCGCCACAACCGCGTCGAACGTTTCCGTTAAGGCCGACTCCGACGCGGGGTACTCCTGCCGCAGCAGATCGAGGGCTTCATCACGGCTAGTCGGTGGCCCCGAGTGGTCCTTCCACCGGACGACAACCTTGATCGCCGCTTCCCAGATCGACGCCGACGGGTCCTCTACCGCCAGCGTCTTCAACCTGCGGCGGCTTCGCACCGTCGAATGATGGCCGATGGGAGTCAACAACTGCACCCTTGGATCTCGCAGCCTTGACGTGTAGTTCTCCTCGTCGGAGCGCGTCGCTCCGATGTGCCGCTCGTTGGTGGTCCCCGGTGACTAGGGCCAAGTTCTTGGCGGCCGCTCACGATGACCTGATCTCTGGTGGACTAGCGCGGGGGTACCCCCGGTATGGTCGACCTCCTCTCAGGACCCGTCCCCGAGGGGAGGGACCGTGAGGTTGCCGCTGTCGTCGAGCGGGAAGCCGGCGTTGAAGGCGATCTCCCAGACATGGCCGTCCAGGTCTCGGAAGCAACC
>DATKDW010000055.1 GCA_035512495.1 Acidimicrobiales bacterium | reverse complement strand
TCGGTCGGGTGGAGGACGGTGCCCGGCGGGACCCGCCGCCCCGGCCGGACCAAGGCCTCCCACTGACCGTCGCCGACCGGCTCGAGGAGCAGGACCTCGACGGCGCCACCGGTCGCCTTGCGCAGGTGGAGCCGGGCTCGCAGCACCCGGGTGGTGTTGACGACGACCACGTCGCCCGGGCCGAGCAGGTCGGGCAGGTCGGCCACGGTCCGGTGCGTCGGGGCCCCGGTCCCTCCACCGTCGACCAGCATGCGGGCGGCGTCCCGGGGCTCGACGGGCGCCTGGGCGATGGCGGCCTCAGGGAGCTCGTAGTCGAAGTGCGCCGTCTCCACGGCGGGCGACGCTACGGGGTGGCCCGCCCCAGCAGGGAACCCCCGGCGGCGACGTCGAAGCAGCTCGATTCCCGGCCCGTCCTCAGCTCCGTCGGCGACAACCTCGCCCCCACCCTCGGGGTCACTCGAAGAGGGCGACCGGCCCGTCGGTCTCCGCGGTTCGGGGCGCCACCAGACCGAGGTGCTCCCACGCGCCCGCCGTGCACACCCGCCCCTTGGGGGTGCGCATCAGCAGGCCCTGCTGGATGAGGAACGGCTCGTACACGTCCTCGACCGTCTCGGTCTGCTCGCCGACGCTGATGGCGAGCGTCGACAGGCCGACGGGACCACCGCCGAAGCGCTCGCAGATGGCCGACAGGATGGCCCGGTCGACCTTGTCGAGGCCGCGTTCGTCGACCCCGAAGGTGGCCAGCCCGAGCGCAGCCGTGGCCTGGTCGATGGTGCCGTCGCCGCGCACCTCGGCGTAGTCCCGCACCCGGCGCAGCAGTCGGTTGGCGATGCGGGGCGTGCCCCGGGCCCGACGGGCGATCTCGGTGGCACCGGAGTCGTCGAGCACCACGTCGAGGATGGTGGCGGCCCGGGCGACGATGGCCTCGAGCTCGAGCGAGGTGTAGAAGTCGAGGCGCTCGACCAGGCCGAAGCGATCGCGCAGCGGACCGGTGATCGCTCCGGTACGCGTCGTGGCACCGATCAGGGTGAAGGGCGGCAGGTCGAGGCGGATCGAGCGGGCGGCGGGGCCCTTGCCGATCACGATGTCGAGCTGGAAGTCCTCCATCGCGGGGTACAGCACCTCCTCGACGGCGCGGGGCAGGCGGTGGATCTCATCGACGAAGAGGACGTCGCCTTCTTCGAGCTGGGTGAGGATGGCGGCCAGGTCGCCGGCCCGCTCGATGGCCGGACCGGACGTGGGGACGTGGCGCACGCCCATCTCGTTGGCGACGATGGCGGCCAACGTGGTCTTGCCGAGCCCGGGCGGGCCGGCGAAGAGCAGGTGGTCGACGGCCTGACCCCGGCGGCGGGCGGCCTCGAGGATGATGCCGAGGTGCTCCTTGAGCCGGGCCTGGCCCACGAAGTCGGCCAGGGTGCGGGGTCGCAGGCCGTGCTCGTCGACGACCTCCTCGACGGCCTGACCCGGGTCGAGCAGCTCCTCCCTCACCGTGTCGACCTCACCGCGAGACGGCCAGACGCTGGAGGGCGTGCTTGAGCAGGGCCGCGGCGTCGTCGCCGTCGGGGAGGTCGGCGAGCACGTCGCGGATCTCCTCGAGGCCGTAGCCGAGGCCGGCGAGGGCCTCGCGCACGTCGGCCCGGGCCGCGGCACCGCCGGTCGCCGGCGGGCGGCCGGCGGTGCCGGAGGAGCCGGGCACGCCGATGTCGAGGGGGATGTCGAGGCGGCTCTTGAGCTCGACCAGCAGTCGGGTGGCGGTCTTCTTGCCGACGCCGGGCACGAGGCAGAGGGCAGCGACGTCGTCCTCAGCCAGCACGCGGGCGAGGTCGGTGGGCCCGTGCACGGACAGGATGCCGAGGGCCAGGGAGGGGCCCACGCCGTGCGCGCCGAGCAGCGCGCTGAAGCACCGACGGGCATCCGCGGTGGCGAAGCCGTACAGGGCCTGGGTGTCCTCGCGGATGTGGTGGTGGACCCAGACGAAGACCTGGTCGCCGACGTCGCCGAGCGAGACGGCGGTGGTCGGGCTCACCACGACCCGGTGCCCGATGCCACCCACCTCGACCAGCACCTCGTCGTCTTCGCGGGTGAGCAGCGTGCCCCGCAGCGAGCCGATCACCGGAGGCCTCCGGCTGCGGCGATGCGGGCCAGCATGGGGGCCCGGGCCACGTGGCACAGGGCGATGGCCGCGGCGTCGGCGGCGTCGACGGGGCGGATGGGCCGGTCGATCTGGAGGAGTCGTTGGACCATGGTCTCGATCTGGGTCTTGTCGGCGGCGCCGTCGCCGGTGACGGCCTGCTTGATCTCGTTCGGGGAGTACTCGGTGACCTCGGCGCCCGCCGCGATGGCCTCGACCATCACGATGCCGGCGGCCTGGGCCACCCCGATGGCGGTGCGCACGTTGACCGAGAACAGGATGCGCTCGATGGCGACCGCCCCGGGTGGATGCTCGGCGATCAGCTC
>DATKDW010000054.1 GCA_035512495.1 Acidimicrobiales bacterium | reverse complement strand
GCCCGGTAGGTGATGACGTTGGCCACCTGGGCGGCGTTCTCCCGCCCGTAGCGCTCGTAGACGTACTGGATGGCCTCCTCCCGGCGGTCGGACTCGATGTCGACGTCGATGTCGGGCGGACCGTCGCGCTCGGGCGAGAGGAAGCGCTCGAACAGCAGCCCCAGCTCGACGGCGTCGGCATTGGTGACGCCGAGGGCGTAGCAGACCGCCGAGTTGGCCGCCGACCCCCGCCCCTGGCAGAAGATGCCCCGCCGGTTGCAGAGCTGGACGATGTCCCAGACGATCAGGAAGTAGCCGGGGAAGCCCAGGCGATCGATGATGTCGAGCTCGTGGTCGAGCTGGGCGTAGGCGCCCGGCACCCGCTCGGCCCCTCGGGGCCCGTAGCGCGTCGCCGCTCCCCGCCAGGTGAGCTCGCGCAGCCAGCTCATCTCGTCGTGGCCGGGCGGCACGGGGAAGTCGGGCAGGCGGGGCGCCACCAGGGCCAGGTCGAAGGCGCAGTCGAGACCGATCTCGGCGGCGCGGGCCACCACCCCGGGGTACCGGGCGAAGCGGCGGGCCTGCTCGGCCCCCGACCGCAGGCACGCCCCACCCGCGGCGGGCAGCCACCCCTCGACCTCATCGAGGCTGCGGCGCGACCGCACTGCCGCCAGGGCGGTGGCCAGCGGCCGGCGGGCGGGGGTGGCGTAGTGGACGTTGTTGGTGGCCACCAGGTCGACCCCGGCCCGGGACGCCACCTGCACCAGGGCGTCGTTGCGGGCGGAGTCGAGCGGGTCGCCGTGATCCCACAGCTCGACCGCCACGTGGTCTCGCCCGAAGGCCTCCACCAGCCGGCCCAGCTCGCGGTCCGCCGCGGCCGGCCCCCGCTCGCACAGCGCCCGCGCCATCGCCCCCTTGCGGCAGCCCGTGAGGACCTGCCAGTGCCCGCTGCGCCCCCCGGCGCCGGCCACCTCGGCCAGCGCGGCCAGGTCGGTGCGGGGGCGGCCCTTCTGGCCCCCCGCCAGGTGGGCGGTGGCCACGGCCCGGGCCAGACGGGCGTAGCCCTCGGGGTCACGGGCCAGCACCACCAGGTGGTCACCCGGGGGGTCTGCCTCGCCCGTCGGCGCCCGGTCGAGGCCCAGGGTCAGCTCGGCACCGAACACGGTGGGCAGGCCCACGGCCCGGGCCGCCTCGGCGAAGCGGACGATGCCGTAGAGGCCGTCGTGGTCGGTGACGGCCAGGGCCTCGAGGCCGAGGCGGGCCGCCTCCTCGGCCAGCTCCTCGGGGTGGGAGGCGCCGTCGAGGAAGCTGAAGTTGGAGTGGCAGTGCAGCTCGGCGTAGGCCACCGGGGCGCCGCCGCCCGGCCGGGGGACGGCCAGGTCGGGCGGCGCCTCGTAGGCCTGGCGGCGAGCCGACCAGGCAGGGCTGTCTCCCCCGTCGGCCCCCGTCGGCGTCACCCGAGGTCGGCCGTCGCTCAGCCGTTGCTCGAGCTCGCTCCAGGGGATCGGAGGGTTCCGCCAGCCCATGGCGGCACCGTATCGAACACCTGTTCGGTCGCGCCAGTGGCGAGGACCCTACGTCGCGGTGGGGTGGGTGGGGTGGATCACCAGCTCGCCGGTGGCGGGCCCGCGGAGCACCCGGATGGCGAGCTGGCCGTTGGCCAGGGTCGCCTCGACACCACTCCCGTAGCCCTCGGGCAGCTCGATCTCGCGCTCGTAGCCGCCGTAGTCCCACTCCCGCACCAGGTGCTCGCGGGGCGCCGCGCTGCGGAGGTGGGACCAGAAGCGCAGGACCCCCGGACGCAGCTCGATGGTGACGTCGTCGGCGGTGACCGCCGGGAGCGGAGCGACGACGACGAGGGCGCCGGAGGCCTCGTAGATGTTCACGGGCACCCGCTGGGGCCGCATGGTCGTCTCCGCCGCCTCGGTCGCCTCCACCACGTGCCGATGTGCGGACTGTTCGTTCGCCATGAGCCGACCGTACTCCCGCCTCCCCCTCCGAACCAGGGCCTGCCGAGGCAGGGCAGGATGCCTCCTCCCTCAGCCCCGCTCGGAGAGGTTCTCGGTGGCGTACTGCTCGCGCACCGCAGCAGCGAAGCTTGGGTGCACGTCGCCGATCATCACCCACCGACCCGAGCCGTCGAGGCGCAGGTCGACCCAGCGGCGGCGAGCGACCGACGCGGCGACGGCGCTGGCCACGAGGCCGCCCACCACGGCCCCGGCGACGGCGACGCGGAGCGCGTCGGGCGGCACCACCGCCATGCCCGGCGCCGCCAGCACCCCGATCCCCGCCACCATGGCCACCAGGCCGGCGGTGAGGAACCGGCGGCTTGCCCGAGTGGCGGCATCGCACCCCTGGAGGACGGCCGCCGACACGGGCACATGGCCGCCCACCCGGCTCGGGCGGTCGCTGGTCGCCCACAGCACCACCATGGCCATCACGCCGAGCGGACCGAGGAGGAGCAGCAACAGCCACCAGGGCTGGAAGGCGCTCTCGCTCGACTCGACGGGGACGAGCACGTCGGAGGTCCGGCCGGACTTCACGCACACCGACGGGAGGCGGCCGATGGCGAGGTCGTCGACCGACACCCGCACCGTCAGGCCCCGCCCCGAGCCGAGCCGGGACAGCGCCACGCCCACGACGAGCAGCACCACGACGCCGAGCACGAGGAAGACCACGCCTCGATCGTACTGACCGCCGTCACCCCCGTCGCAGCGACGCCGACAGGAGGGCGTCGAGCTCGTCCATGGCGGCCTCGGCGTCGGGGCCGACGAGCACACCGGTCATCCCCACCGACTCGGCCCCGGCCACGTTGGCGGCCGAGTCGTCGAGGAAGGCGCACGCCGCCGGCGGGCACGCCAGCCGCTCGGCGGTGCGGAGGTAGATCGCCGGGTCGGGCTTGCGGACCCCCTCCTCGCACGAGTCGACCACCACGTCGAACAGCTCGAGCGGCACCGTCGAGCGCCAGTACGGCCCGAACTCGGCCACGTTGTTGGTGCAGATGGCGGTGGCGAGGCCGCGGGCGCGCAGCTGCCGAACGCGGTGGATCACCGCCCACTGGGCGCCGAGGGGCATCAGCTCCTCCAGCGGCTCGAAGTCGGCCCCGTCGAGGGTGCGGCCGTCCACCTGCCCGGCGGCCTGCTCGATGGAGCGACGGACGAACTCCGACCACCGCAGCTCGCCGGTCTCGAGCAGGTACCACGACGGCAGGTCGGGCCGCTCGGGGTCGAGGGCGGCGCCGAAGACGAGGCCGAAGGTGCCTGAGGGGTAGCCACGGTTCGTCTCTACCTGGGCGAGCACGTCCCACTGGGAGGTGGCCAGCACGCCGCCGTAGTCGAAGATGACCGCCTCGATGTCCGATCCGCCGCCCATGGCCGGATGCTACGTGGGCCGGTCCTTGCCTCCACGCCCCACCTCGTCCACCCTCGGGGGGCGTGCCCCGCCTGCTGATCGTCCACCACACCCCCTCCCCCGCCACCCACGCCATGTTCGAGGCGGTGCGGTCGGGTGCCGGTGACGACGCCATCGAGGGTGTCGAGGTCGTGGCGCGGGCCGCCCTGGCGACCACCGCCGTCGACGTGCTGGAAGCCGACGCCTACGTGCTCGGCACGCCGGCGAACATCGGGTACATGTCGGGGGCGCTCAAGCACTTCTTCGACACGATCTACTACCCGTGCCTCGACGCAACCGTCGGCCGCCCCTACGCCCTCTACGTGCACGGCGACAACGACGCCGACGGCGCCATCCGGGCCGTGGAGCAGATCGCCACCGGCCTGCAGTGGAAGCGGGCACGAGCACCCCTGGCGGTCACCGGCCGCCCCACCCGTGACGACCTCGACGCGTGCTGGGAGCTCGGCGCCACCGTCGCCGCCGGCCTCACCCTGGACGAGTAACCGGCGCGCTCAGGACGTTCTCGGCACGCTCAGCGAGCCAGGGCGGACCGGAACGTGCCGAGAAGCACGATTGGCCCTGGCCTGGCGGACCCGGCCCGAGCGCCACTCCGTTCTCGGCACGCTCAGCGAGCTAGGGCGGACCGGAACGTGCCGAGAACCCCGGGGGGCGGGGTCAGGCTCGCACCGCCCATGCCGCCACCGCGGCCGCCACCGACGCCGGCGACCGGTCGGGGAGGTGCGCCACCTCGGCGCCGGTGGCGAAGCAGGTGGCGAGGTCGTCGACGTCGGCGCGGGCGAGGCCCGATCCAGGCGTCTCGAGCAGCAGCACCGGCACCGCCATGACAGCGGCCGCTCGCTCGGCCAAGCGGCGGCTGCCGTGGTCGACCACCCCGTGGCCGGCACGGGGGTCAGGCGCGCCGGGCGGTGGCGTGGCCACGGCGGCGGGGTCGTCGGCGATGTCGCGGAGCCACCGTCGGCCGGCATCGAGGCGCTGGCGGGCGTCGAGCCACGGGCCGCCGAGCCCGTCGACGAGCACCAGGGCCGCCGCCCGACCACCGAGGGCCAGCACCTCGGCCGACCACCCACTCGCACCCACCCCCACCACCAGCGCCGGCGCGTCGCCGGCACCGACGACCGCGGCCGCCATGGCCCCGTCGAGCAGCTCGTAGCAGCCGCCGGTGGGCGCCGGTGCTGAGCCGTGGCCGGGGAGGTCGGGGGCCCGCACCGGCCCGGGCACGCCTGCCCGCTCGAAGGCATCGACCCACTGAGCGCCGCCGGCGAGGTCGCCCGGCTCGTGGAGCACGACCACGCCGCTCACCGGCCGACCTCGGCGAGGAACGCTGCCACGGCGGTGGCCACAGCGTCGGGTTGCTCCACGTGCACGTAGTGGCCGGCGCCCTCGACGACCACGTGACGGGCGTCGACGAGGTGGGCGAGGCGCTGAGCGAGCTCGTCGTCGCTCATCTCGCTCCAGGTGTCGTGCTCGGCGCCGGTGAGGACGAGCACGGGGCAGGCCACCATCTCGTGCTCGGCGTTGAGCTGGTCGAGGTCGAAGTCGCCGGGCAGGCCGATGTTGAACATGGGGTCGGCCTTCCAGACCCAGCCGCCCTCCACCGGTGCGGCGCCGTGGTGCACCAGGTGCTCGACCCACGCCGGTGGCAGCCGGACGTTGACGCCTCGGCGCCGCTCGACCATCTCCTCGAGCGTGGCGTAGACGCGCGGTGGACGGCTGCGCACCTTCTCGGCGGCGGCGAGGCCACGCTGGGCCGACGCCACGAGGTCGACCTCCTCGAAGGCGGCCGGGGGCGGGCCCAGACCGTCGAGGTTGACCACCCACCGCACCAGCTCGGGCCAGACCCCGGCCACGTGGAGGGCCTGTCCCCCGCCGAAGGAGTGCCCCACCAGACCCACCGGTGGCCCGAGGTGACGGGCAAGCAGCGCCAGGTCGAGGGCCGACGCCGTCCAGACGTGGCCTGACGACAGTCGGCCGCTGTCGCCGTGGCCGCGCAGGTCGGGGGCGACGACCCGCAGCCCCAGGTCGGCGAGGCGGGGTGCCAGGCCGTCGAACATGCGGCCGTGGTCGAAGGCCCCGTGGGCGCAGATGACCGGTGGGGCAGCCTCCTCGCCCCACTCCCAGAGTCGCAGCCGGGTGCGGTTCAGCTCGACGAAGCCGGCCCGGTCGGGCTCGCGCAGGTCCACGGGGCGGCAGTCTCGCACCGGCGACCAGCGACCGCCCGTGGGTTCCGCCTGGCCCCTGCAGCGGATCTCCGCCCGTCAGGCCAGCGCTTTGGGACGTATATCTCCATAGCGGCCACTTGGATATACTCGACTCCATGAGCAAGCGCCTGGTCGACATCGACGATGAGCTCCTCGCGGAGGCGACCGAGATCCTCGGCGCGTCGACGATGAAGGAAGCAGTGAACCGGTCTCTCGAGGAGGTGGTGCTCGCGGCGCGCCGTCGCCGCCACGCCGATCGATTGAGCACCATGCGCAACCTCGACCTCGACGATCCCGAGGTCATGGCAGGCGCGTGGCGCTGAGGGCTCGCTACCTCGCCGACAAGAGCGCACTCGCTCGCCTCCCGCTACCGGCCGTAGAGGCGCGCCTGCGTCCACTGATCGAAGACGGCGAGGTCGCGAGCTGCGCGATCGTGGATCTCGAAGTCCTCTACAGCAGCAGGAACCTCGACGACTACGAATCCGTCCTCGAGGAGCGCACGAGCTTCGACTCGGCGCCCATCACGCCGGAGGTGATGAGCGCGGCGGTCGATCTCCAGCACGCGCTGGCTCGACGTGGACAGCACCGCGTTCCGATCCCAGATCTGATCATCTCCGCGGCTGCGCTACGGGCGAACCTCGTCGTGCTCCACTATGACGCCGACTTCGAGCGGCTCGCCGCGATCGGTGGTGCCGCTCACGAGTGGGTCGTCCCCAAGGGCTCGGTGTGAGCAACCGGCTCGCCGGCAAGCTGAGCCATCCGAACGAGCCCCTGTTCAGCATGATCCGCAAGACGTGCGGCAGCGGCGCGCACCAAGGGAGCGTTGCGCTGACCCGGTTCGATGCGAGCCGGGTTGAGCACGCATCCGTCGGCCCATGCGGCGATGTCCGGCTCTGCGCCGAAGGTTCGGGCGGCGACGGTTCCACGCACCTGCATCCGCGCCCAGGACGCTGGGTCGTCGGGCAGCGTGTTGGGCGGGCACAGACGGTTGCGCTCCTGGTCGTGGTCGCGTGTCGCCTCGACGTATCCAGCCAGTGCGGCGTTGAAGCACGGGAACCCGACGCGGATGGTCTGCAGACGAACCATGTCTGGCGCCCAGATCGGGACGAGCGGCGGGTACTGAAGCCCCGCGGCTGCACAGTGCACCACGAGCGAACCGCGCGGCAGCCGGACTGACCCATCCTCGAGCACGATCTCCCCGCCCGTGATCCGGTCGATGTGGCCCAGCCGCACGACGTTCTCGACCGCACGGAGCAGATCGAGCTCCCAGGCACCCAGCGTTGGCGTCTTCGCCATGGTGGGAACGGCGGTCGGGTCGATGCGCAGCATCACTCCCGCAGCCTCGAGGCGCTCGAACAGGTCATCGAGTGACTCGGCGGCGGCGGCTGACGCCAACGTGTCCGCCGCCAACCCCAACGCCACGACCGGATCCGGCTGGACGACTGCACGGTTGAGCATCCAGGGCTCGCGGGGTCGGACCCACATGATCCGATCCGGGTCGACACCGTTTTGGAGCAGCCACACGATCGCGTCGGTGGCGGTCTTCCCGGATCCAACGATCACGTAGCTGCTCGGCGCGTCGACGAGGCTCGCAAGCTGGTTCACCGCGACCACCTGGGCGCCGTCGCTGACCGCGAACGGCGGTGGTGTCGTGGCAGGGATGGTCGGCGACAAGTAGGTGGCGTCGACGACACGGCGACGCACGTCGACCTGCACGGTGCGACCCGACACCGCAGACGTCACGAAGTGGGAGCTGCCGTCGGTGTGGTGGTCGCTTCCGCCGAGGAACGTCGCCTGGCCGGAGCCGATGAAACGCCGGTACAAGATGTCGTCGAAGTACGCGACGATCTCCGATCGACGCGCTCGTTCCTGAAGCCCGGCCTCCGGCCCGTCCTGCTGCACGGCGCCCGTGCCGAGCACGGTGGATGCAACGCCGTAGAACAGCGACGCCTGATGGAGCTGGACGAACGGATAGGCATCCTGCCAGTGCCCACCGGGGGCGTGACGCCTGTCGACGAGCGTCACGTGCGCATCGGCGTGGTCGATCAGGGCGTCGGTGAACGCCATGCCCATCGCACCCGCGCCCACGACGAGATAGTCCGTCTCGAGCCCGGCCACGCCCTCAGTCTCGCTGCAGCGGAGGGGGTCCGTCTACCGTCTCGGCTTCGCTCAGGCCACCGAGGTCGTGGGCCGCGACCAGATGTCGTTGCAGGCCGCGCACGTCTCCTCGGGGATCACGCCGGTGCGCATCAGGAGGGCGAAGATCTTGCAGCCCAGGCAGAACCCGATCACCGACTCGAGCGTGGCTGCGACGACGATCATCGCCACCAGCACCTGGGCGGCCCCGAGGGCGCCGGCGCCGAGGTGGAGCACGAGGGCGGCCACCGAGAGGGTGGCGCCGATCCCCTGGGCGAAGCGCTTCGGGGGTCCCGGCACGGGACGGGCCTCCAGCGGGAGCCGGGGCACCACGACACGGGTGACCACCTGGCCGAGAGGGCTCAGCGAGGGGCCGGTCAGGACCCGGGCCAGGAAGCCGTAGGCCAGCACGGCGAGCACGACCCGGTTGCCGGTGAGCAGGTACGCCGACGACAACACGACCACGGCTCCGGCGACGAGCCGGGCAGCGACCTCGTTGACGGGGTTGGGGAAGCGGAAGAGATCGGCCATGACGAAAGCCTACCTGATAGGTCGGGTTTCGCCTACCGGGTGACCGTCCCTCCCAGCTCCCTGGCGCTCAGCGTCCTCGGCGCCGGCTGGGGCGGCGGGCTTGCTCCTCGGCGCGGACGGCGGCGGCGGCCACCTCGGCGCGCATGGTGAGCCATGCCTCGTAGCGCTGCCGGGCCAGGCTGCCCGCCTCCACCGCCGAGGTGACCGCACAGCCGGGCTCGTTGCCGTGCGCGCAATCGCGGAAGCGGCACCCCTCGCCGAGGGTGGCGACGTCGTCGAAGCTGGCGGCGAGCGCCTCGAGGTCGACGAAGAGGCCGACCTCTCGGATGCCGGGCGAGTCGATCAGCACACCGCCCGACGGCAGGCGGTGCAGCTGGCGGGACGTCGTGGTGTGGCGGCCCTTGGCGTCACCCGCCCGCACCTCGCCGGTGGCCGCCACCTCAGTGCCCGCAAGGGCGTTGAGCAGGGTCGACTTGCCCGCCCCGGACTCGCCGAGGAGGACGAGGGTCCGGTCGAGCGCCGCTGCCCGCAGCGCCTCGAGCCCGTCGCCACGGGTGGCCGAGGCGGTGATCGCCTCTACCCCTGGCACGGCTCGGCGCACCAGCTCGAGCTCGGGGCCCGGGTCGGCCACCAGGTCGACCTTGGTCAGCACGACGAGCGGCTCGGCGCCGGCGTCGTGGGTGATGGCGACGAAGCGCTGGACCCTTCCCTCCGTGACGGGTCGGTCGAGCCCGCAGACGATGCCGACCACGTCAACGTTGGCCGCCAGGGCCTGCTCGTCGTCGGTGGTGGGGTCCCGGCGGCGCAGGAATGAAGTCCGTGGCAGGACGGCCTCGACCACACCGTCGGTCACCGCCACCCAGTCCCCCACCGTGGGCGGTGCCGGCGTCCGGAACGGCAGCGACCGGACCCCGCCGGCCTGGGCCACCATGACGGCGATGCGGTCGTGGCGCACGACCCGTCCGGGCACGGCACCGGCGGGGGCCGCCTCCGCCCACCGAGCTGCCCAACGCTCGTCCCAACCCCAGGGCTCGAGCCCGGTGGTGCTCAGCTCCGCTCCCGGGGCAGCGACGAGGACGACGGTGTCGGCGGCATGGCGCGCCACGGTACCGGATGCCACCGGCCGGCCTCAGGGGCGGGCACGAGTCTCATTCGCGAGCGCCGTTGAGGAGTCCCAGGCGCTCGAGGGTGGCGCGGAACGCGCCCAGCAGCGGCAGCGCCGCCAGGTCGGCGGCCACCACCCAACGGACGGCGGCCGTCTCCCAGTTGAGCGCGGCCTGGCCCGGGTCGAAGCGCGTCCTCACGTCGACCACCACGGTCCAGTACGACCAGCCGCCGTGGTCGTCCTCGTGGACCTCGACGACGTCGTGGTCGACGAGCGGGCCCACCTCCTCGGCGAACTCCCGCAGCGCGCCCTCCTCCGGCGACTCACCCTCGTCGAGGGCGCCACCGGGGATGGCCCACGTCCCGCCCTGGTGGCAGTGGTTGGAGCGCAGCGCCACGAAGTAGGCAGGCTCGTCACCGGCCGGGTGGTGGCGGACGAGGATGCCGGCGGCGCCGAAGCGGCCCCAGCGCCGGGTCCCGTCGGGCAGGGTGACGAAGCCGTCGCCCGAGCGCCGTCGTCGCGAGGTGGGTTCGGGCGCCATGCCCGTGGAGCATGCCAGGACGCAGTGCGAACGGCACCTCGTCAGTCGTAGGTGCCCTCCACGGTCCAGGTGCCCGACTCCCGGACGAGGAGGTGGGCGTCGCCGGCCGCGGTGACCACCTGGAGCCGGGCCCGGCGGCGGGCACCGTCGGAGTCCCACCACCGCTCCTCGCACGGCCACGGCCCGGCCCACGCCACCACCTCGGCCCAGGCTCCGCCGTCGACCGAGAGTCGGGCAGGCGCCGCGCTCACCTCCGCCCGGGCACCGACCCCGACGGGCGCGCCGGAGGCGTCGACGAGCTCGGCCCGGGGCGCCTCCTCGGGGACGGCGGCCGGCGAGGGGGTCGGCACTCGCCCCGGCCACGGGCCGGCAGCTGGGCGAGCGGAGGGAGCCACCGCCACCTCCGCTCCCAGGCGGACGGTGTGGGCGGGCACCAGGCCCACCTGCTCCCCCGGGCCACGCCCGCCGCGACGCTCGGGCACGAGGACGGCATCGGGGCCGAGCATCCCCTGGAGGCGGGCCACGCCGCGGGCGGCGCGCTCGTCGGCCTCGCGCGCACCTCCCCAGAAGCCGAGCTGGCGGCCGTCGGCGGCGACAAGCTGGTCGGGGACGAGGCGCAACACGGCGATGCCCCCGGTGGGGCGCCCCGCCCACGAGCGGTTGAGCCAGCCGTCGAGCTGCCAGCGGACGCGGTCGACCAGGGCGGCGGGACCGAGGCCACCGGCGTGGCGCCACAGTCGGGCGAGCGACTCGCCGTGCTCGGTCTCGGCCTCGATGCTCACCCGGGCACACGCCAGACCCCGCCGGGACAGGCGATCGTCGAGCTCGGCGGCCAGCGTGCGGGCGACGAACGCCGCCGTCTCCACCCGCTCCGCCGGCGGCTCGAGGGTGGCCTCGACGGTCAGCTCGGGTGGGACCTCCCGCAGCAGCGGCGGCCGCTCGTCGAAGCCCCGGGTCAGGCGGGCCAGGCGACCGCCGGCCAACCCGAAGCGCCCGACCAGGTCGGCGGCCGGCACCGCGGCCACGTCGCCCAGGCGCCGCAGGCCCAGGCGGCGCAGCAACGGGACCAGCCCGGCCACGGCGCCGTCGAGGTCGTCGGGGGCGTGGTCGAGCGCACCCACCGGCCACGACGCCAGGAAGTCCGCGCTTCCCCCGGGGACCACGACCAGCCCCCGCCGGGCGGCAAGGGTGGCGGCGAAGAGCCCATCGGCCACGCCCACGGTCACCGCCGTGGCGGGGGGCAGGGCAGCCCGGGCCACCGTCGCCACCCGTGCGACCAGACCCTCGTCACCACCGGCGAGGCGGGCCGGTCCCCGGGTGGGGAAGGCCAGGGTGCCGGGCCGGACCACCTCGACGCGCGGGGTCACCGCCTCGAGGGCGGCCGCCACCACCGGCCAGTCGGGGCACCACACCACGAGGGTCCGCACCGCCTCCCCGGCCACCTCAGCCCGCCACCGACCAGCGGGCGGACAGACCGGCACCGGCCGACCCCTGCCCCGTGGCGGTGGCCAGCCGCCCGTCGTGGCCGGGGAGCCAGAGCGCCGCCCGGCGCTCTCGCGCCGCGGCCCCCCGACCTCCCGCCACCACCTCCACCCGGCGGGCCGTCAGCCGGCCGGCGCCGCCACCGGCCGGGCCCTCCCACACCGACGACGCCACCCGCAGCCAGACATCGGCCGGCTGAGGCCACGCCCCCCGGCTCCCGCCGAGGTGCACCAGCACCGCCCCTCGCTCCCGGGCGCGGGCCGTCAGGCGCCGGGCGTCGCCCGGCCGGGCACGACCCGGGGGTCGGGCCCAGACGATGTCGACGGCATCGAGCAGGGCGGCGACGACCTCGGCCCACGAGGCGGGCGGGGGGTCGACCACGACGGTGCGCTCGAGGCACAGCCCGAGCTCGGCCGCCGCCGCCAAGCCCAGCCCCCGGACGCCCACCGCACCCACCCACGACCCCGCGACCGAGGCCTCCACGGCCAGCGCCACCGCCAGCGAGACGGTCCCGGCACCGGGGCCGACGGCCACGGTGCCGCCCCGCCGCAGGCCCTCGGGCAGCAGCGAGGCAAGGGCCGGGGCCACCGGCAGGGCCTGCTGGCGGGCCAGGACGGTGGGACGCACCACCGCGCCGGCCCGGCGGAGGGCATCGAGGGCATCGGTTCGCTCGGAGGAAGGGGCCAGCACCACCACCTCAGTCTATCGAACACCTGTTCGCTTCAGCCGGGAGGAGACCTGCCATCAATTTCGACCATCAGCGCATGCGGCGTAGGGCCAGCTCCGGGCGGGGCGACCACGGTGAGAGCCGGAGCCGGCCGTGCACGGCCAGGGCGCCGGAGCCCGTGGCGAGGACCGGGACGAGGTCCATCTCCGAAAGCTCGGGCACCTCGTCGACGAGTCGCCCCACGCGCAGCAAGAGGTCCTCGACCACCGCCCTCGTGATCGGCGAGCCCGCGGTCGACTCGACCACCGAGGCAGCGGAGGCGTCGACCAGCTCGGTGACGTCGACGTCGGTGAGGGGCGTGACCCGAAAGGCGCGGCTGGTCACCGTCGACGACCCCGAGCCGAGCATCACGAGCGGGCCGAAGGTGGGGTCCTGCACCACCCCCAGGACGAGGTCGGTCTCGCGCGCGACCGCCGGCCGCACCACGGCGGCGAAGGGCTCGCCCGACGCTGCTACGAGGCGGTCGAAGGCCTCCCCCGCCGCGTCAGGGCCTGGCAGCGGCACCTCCGACGCGGTCGCGACGTCGAGCTGCTCGGCGACTGCGGCAGGGATCACCACCACGGGCCCGTCGAGGGCCGCGGCCGCTGCCATCGCCTCGTCCCGGGAGACGACCGTGGTGGTGGACAGCACCGGGAGGCCGACGTGAGCCAGCAGGTGGGCGCTGGCTTCCTCGGAGAGCCAGGTCCCGTCGGGCTGCTCGTTCAGGGCGGCCTCCACGAGGAGCCGGGCGGCGGCGACGTCGACACCGGTGAGGTCGGGGACCCGCCCCTCGGGGCGACGGCGCCAGTCGGCGTAGTCGGCGGCCCGCGCCAGGGCGAGGGCGGCGGCCTCGGGTGAGCGGAAGACGGGGATCGACGGCGGCGCGGGGACGTCCCCGCGCACGGCGAGGAAGTTGGCCACCACCGGCTTGCCGGAGGCGCGACCGGCAGCGGCGACGGCCGCCGCGACATCGTCGGCCGCGACACGGAGTGGTGGGGTGAACACCACGATGGCGACGTCGACGTCGTCGTCGGCGAGGACCAGCTCGAGGGCCCGGCCGTAGTCGTCGGCCGACGCCCAGGAGGCCATGTCGACGGGGTTCCGCAGGTTGGTCGCCCCCGGCACCGCAGCGGAGAGGGCGCCACGCGTGGCGGCGGCGAGTGATGCCAGCTGGAGCCCGGCCCCCTCGCAGGCATCGGCGGCGAGGAGCCCGGGACCGCCACTTGAGGTGAGCAGGGCCACGCGCCGGCCGGCGGGCAGCGGCTGGCGGGCCAGCACCGATGCGACGTCGAAGAGCTGCTCGAGGGTGTCGACCCGCACCACACCGGTCTGGCGGAACAGCGCGTCGACGGCGACGTCGGCACTCGCGGCGGCCGCGGTGAGCGACGAGGTGGCGGCGCGGCCCGGACGGCGCCCGCCCTTGACCGCCACGATGGGCTTGACCCGGGAGACGCGCCGGGCCACCCGGGCGAACTTGCGAGGGTTGCCGAACGACTCCAGATAGAGCAGCACGACGTCGGTGTGGTCGTCGTCCTCCCAGTACTGGAGGAGGTCGTTGCCGCTGACGTCGGCCTTGTTGCCCACCGACACGAAGGTGGAGACGCCGAGGCCGAGCCCCGACGCCCACTCCAGGATGGCGATGCCGAGGGCGCCCGACTGCGACAGGAACCCCACCCTGCCCTCGAGGGTCCCGGCGCCGGCGATGGTGGCGTGCATCGACACCTCCGGGTCGGTGTTGACGACACCCATGCTGCTCGGACCGATCACCCGCATGCCGTGGCGGCGGGCGAAGGTGACGAGGCCGCGCTCAGCCTCGACACCGTCGTCGTCGCCGAGCTCGCCGAAGCCGGCCGAGACGACCACCACGCCCCGCACCCGCTTCTCGGCGCACTCCTCCACCACGCGCCGCACCGAGGCGGCCGGGACGACCACCACCGCCAGGTCGACGTCGTCGGGGACGTCGACCACGCTGGCGTAGGCCCGCACGCTGCCCACGTGGGCGGCGTGGCGGTGGACGGGGTAGACGGGACCGGCGAACCCGCCGTCGAGGAGGCTGCGGAACAGCTCGTGGCCGATCGTGCCCGGCGTGCGGCTGGCTCCGATCACCGCGATCGAGCGGGGTGCGAGCAGGCGGCGCATCGACCGGGCCTCGGAGCGCTGCTCGCGCTCCTGCTGGGCGGCGAGCGCGCCGGGGGTCGGGTCGATGGGGAACTCGACCCTGACGATGCCGTCCTCGAGCCGGGAGGTGGCCTCCCAGCCGGCATCGCGGAAGACGCCGATCATCCGACGGTTGTCGGGCAGCGTCTCGGCGACGAAACGACTGATGCCGCGCTCGCGGGCAGCGGCAGCGAGGTGCTCGAGCATGATCGTGCCCAGCCCCCGGCCCTGGTGGAGGTCCTCCACCACGAAGGCGACCTCGGCGTCGTCGCTCCCGGGGATCCTGTCGTAGCGGGCCACCGCGATCATGTCGTCGCCGAGCTGGGCGACGAGGGCGACGCGGTCGTCGTGGTCCACCACCGTGAAGCGCTCGATGTCGCGCGCCGACAGGCGTGGGCGGGGCGAGAAGAACCGGAAGTGGATGGTCCGGTCGGAGAGGCGGTTGTGGAGGGCGACGAGGGCGTCTGCGTCGCCGGCGGTGATGGGGCGCAGGTGGACCGTGCCGCCATCGGCGGCGACCACGTCGGCCTCCCAGTGGGCGGGGAAGCGCGCACCGGTCAGAGCCATGTGGTCGAGGCTACGGGAAGAGCCCCCGCGCCTCGATCGCCTCCGCCACCCGCTCCACGGCCACGACGAGCGCGGCGCGGCGCAGCGAGACGTCGAGCACGTCAGCGCGCACCCAGACCGTCCGGAAGGCCTCGTCCATGCGGTGGCGCAGCCGCTCGGCCACCACCTGCTCGTCCCATGCGTAGCCCTGGCGGTTCTGGGCCCACTCGAAGTACGAGGCGGTGACCCCACCGGCGTTGGCGAGGATGTCGGGCACCACCACGACCCCCCGTTCCCGCAGGATCGGGCTCGCCTCCAGCGTCGTGGGTCCGTTGGCCGCCTCCACAACGATCGCCGCCTGGAGCCGGCGGGCCACGTCGGCGTCGATCACCCCCGCCAGCGCCGCCGGCACCGCCAGCTCACACGGCACCGACCACAGGGCGTCACCGGCGATGGCTTCCCCCCCGTGGAACCCGGCCACGCTGCCAGTGGCGGCGGCGTGATCGGCGAGGGCGAAGGCGTCGAGACCGCCGGCGTTGTAGACCGCGCCCCCCACGTCACTCACCGCCACCACCCGCATGCCCGCCGAGTGCAGCAGGAAGACCAGCGGCCCTCCGACCTTCCCGAAGCCCTGGACGACGACGCGACTGCCCGCCAGTGGCAGCTCGAGGGCCTGGAACGCGGCCCGCACGCAGACCACCACCCCCGCGGCCGTCGCACCCTGGTGGCCGTGGGTCCCGCCGATCGACAGCGGCTTGCCCGTCACCGATGTCCCGCTCTCCTCGTTGCGCGCCGTGGAGATGGTGTCCATCAGCCAGCCCATCACCCGGCCGTCGGTGTTGACGTCTGGGGCGGGGACGTCGAGGTCGGGGCCGAGCAGGGGCATGATCTCCCACGCGTATCGCCGTGTGAGGCGTTCGAGCTCACCGAGGGAGAGGCGGGTCGGGTCGCACCGCACGCCGCCCTTGCTGCCACCGAAGGGCAGGTTGAGCACGGCCGTCTTGAGCGTCATCCCCGCGGCGAGGGCAGTGACCTCGTGGACGTCGACATCGGGGTGGAAGCGGATGCCGCCCTTCGCGGGGCCGCGGACGGTGTTGTGGTGCACGCGCCACCCGGTGAACACCTCGACGTTCCCCGCGTCCATGCGGACGGGGATGGCGACCTCGAGGATCCGCCGGGGCAGGCGCAGGATCCGGTGGATGTGGGCCGGGAGCTCGGCGAGCGCCACGGCGTCGTCGATGCGCTCGAGCATCGCGTCCCAGGCCTCAACCGACATGGTGTCGGTCTACCTCACGACAGGCCCTCGGCGTCGGACAGTCGTGTCACCGACGAGCCGGCAGCGCGCTCAGGCGGGCGGCGCCGCCCCCGTGAGCTCCTCGTCGGTCGGGGGCAGCACCCCCGGGCGGTAGTGGGTGAAGAGGTCGGTGATGGTGTCGACGATGCCCCGCGTGTCGGCCCCCTTGGCCAGGTCGACGGTGATCACGTTGGAGAACATGTGCACGGCGTCGATGCCGCCTCGGGCGAAGAGCTGGCGGGCGAGCTCGTCGGGCGGCCGTTCGCCGGCGATCTCGTCGCCGACCCGGTAGCGCTCGTGGCCCATGCCGGTGAGGGTTCGGTTGGTCTCGAAGCGCACGACCCACGCGTCGCGGGTCGGCTTCTCGACGACGGTGATCGACTGTCCCATGGCGGCGCCGAGGCTACCGGTGGCGGCGAGGTCGGGCGAACGCACGGTCGGGTACCGTCCCGGGCGGATGGTGGACGTCGAGGTGAACCCCTGGGGACGGCGCTACCTGATGTGCCCGCCGGTCCACTTCGAGGTGGCTTACGCCATCAACCCCTGGATGGCCCGGGACACACCCGTCGACGCCGACCTGGCGGCGACGCAGTGGGAGGCGCTGATCTCACTGCTCGCCGATGCCGGCGCCGAGGTGGAGGTCCTGCCACCGGAGGAGGGACTGCCCGACCTGGTCTTCACCGCCAACGCCGGACTCGTCGACGGCGACCGGTTCTTCCCCGCACGCTTCCGGTACCCCGAGCGTCAGGGCGAGACCGCCCACAACGCAGCCTGGTTCGCCGACCGGGGCTGGCGGGTGGAGGACCTCCCTCCCGACACGACCCACGAGGGCGCGGGCGACGCCCTGCCCTTCGGCGACACGCTGGTTGGCGGCCACCGGTGGCGCACCGACGCCACCGCCCACGAGGTGGTGGCCCAACGGACGGGGGCCCCGCTGTGCCTGGTGGAACTGACCGACGAGCGCTACTTCCACCTCGACCTGACCTTCTGCCCCCTCGACGCCCGTCGCGCCCTGGTCGCGCCCCACGTGTGGGACGAAGCCGGTCGACGGGCGGTGGAGGCGCTGGTCCCCGAGCCCCTGGTGCTGACCCCTGAGGAGGCCGACGCCTTCACCGCCAACTCCGTCGTGGTGGGCCGCAACGTGGTGATGACCGCCTGCCCACCGCGGGTCGGGCGCCAGCTCGAGGCCTGGGGCTTCGAGGTGGCGGTCGCCGACGTGGGCGAGTTCGAGAAGTCCGGTGGTGGCGTCCGGTGCCTGACCCTCGCCCTCGACGTGACCCTATCGCCGGCGAGGGCGTACGACACGGCGCCGACGGTACCCCCGGCGTGAGCGATCACAGCAACCAGTCGGCCCCGATGGTGGGCCTCCCGGGTGTGGTCGGCCTCGGCGACCTCGAGGCGCTGGCCGAGGCCGTCCTCGAACCGCAGGCGTTCGCCTACTACGCCGGTGGGGCCGGCGACGAGGTCACCCTGCGCGACAACGTCGACGCCTGGTCGCGGCACCGCCTGCGGCCCCGGGTGCTGGTCGACGTGGCGCGCATCGACCCCGCGACCACCCTCCTCGGCCAGGCGGTGTCGATGCCGGTGGGCATCGCGCCAACCGCCCTCCACGGCCTCGCCTCACCCGAGGCCGAGGTGGCCACGGCACGGGCGGCGGCCCGGGCCGGCGTGGTGCTCTGCGCGTCGAGCCTCGCCACCCGCCCCGTCGAGGATCTGGAGCCCGCCGGCGGGCTGCGCTGGTTCCAGCTCTACGAGCACCGCGACCGGGCCATCACCCTCGACCTGATAGCCCGAGCGGAGGCGAGCGGGTGCACCGCCCTCGTCGTCACCGTCGACCTGCCTGTGTTCGGGCAGCGGGAGCGCGAGATCCGCAGCGGCTTCACCCAACCGCTGGCGACGGGCTACGGGAACTTCGCCTCCTACGCCGTCGCCGGCGACGTCGAGACCGTCACCGACGGGCTCCACTCCTCCCAGCTGACGTGGGATGACCTCGAGTGGCTGCGCCGGGCCACGTCGCTGCCCATGGTGCTCAAGGGCATCCTCACCGGCGAGGACGCGGCGATTTCCTGCGAGCTGGGGGTCGACGCGGTCTGGGTCTCCAACCACGGGGGCCGCCAGCTCGACCACACGCCCGCAGGTATCGACGTGCTCGAGGAGATCGTCTCCGCCGTCGCCGGACGGGCCGAGGTGTACCTCGACGGCGGGGTACGGCGGGGCACCGACGTGCTCACCGCCCTGGCCCTCGGCGCCCGGGCTGTCTTCGCCGGGCGCCCGTGGCTCTATGCCCTCGCCCTCGGGGGCGAGGACGGAGTGGTCTCGGCCCTCGAGATCCTGCGGACCGAGCTGGTGATCGCCATGGCCCTGCTCGGCACGCCGACGGTGGCCGACGTGACCCGGGCACACGTCCGGTAGCGCTCCGCACCCAGTGGGTAGAGAGCGGTCATGTCACTCTTCGATCTGCGCTTCGAAGACCCCCTCGCCGACCGCGCCCTGCTCGCCGCGGAGGAGGAGGCGCGGGAGGCCCTCATGCGCCTCGCGACCCCCGCCCGGCCCCGGCCGTACTGCTGGGGTGTCTTCGTCCGCCACGGCGACGACGGCGGCGACTGCTTGAGGGGCTCGGCGTGCACCGGCGCGGACCACCTCGCCGAGACCGCCTGCGCGGTGTTCACGCGCTGCCCGCGCTGCGGGCCCACCGCCTGAGAGAAAGACCCCCTGGTCAAGACCGGCCGACATCCGTACCCTGAGACCCGCACACAACGACATGGGGGGTACGAACCGTGACTGTCATCGAGGGAGAGGCGCTCAACGAGGTCCGCTCATCGTTCTCGGGTGAGCTGCTCCAGGCGGGGGACACCGGCTACGACGACGCTCGGCAGGTTCACAACGGGGTGATCGACAAGCGGCCGGCGCTCATCGCCCGGTGCCGCACCACAGCCGACGTCGCCGACGCCGTCCGGCTGGCCCGGCAGGCCGACGCGGAGATCGCGGTCCGGGGCGGAGGGCACAACGTGGCGGGGCGCGCCTGCACCGACGGCGGCGTGATGATCGACCTGGCGCCGATGCGGGGCATCTACGTCGACCCGAAGCGGCGGACCGTGCGGGCACAGGGCGGCACCACCTGGGGCGAGTACAACCGCGCCGCGGCCGTGCACGGGCTGGCCACCACCGGCGGCGTCATCTCCACCACCGGCGTGGCGGGCCTCACCCTCGGCGGCGGGATCGGCTGGCTCATGGGCAAGCACGGGCTGTCCATCGACAACCTGCTCGCCGTTGAGCTGGTGAGCGCGGAGGGCGAGGTCCTCACGGTGAGCGAGGACGAGCACCCCGACCTGTTCTGGGCCCTGCGCGGAGGTGGCGGCAACTTCGGCGTGGCCGCCTCCCTCGAGTTCGCCGCCCACCCGCTCACCACGGTGCTGGGCGGGATCGTCGCCCACCCGCTGGCGTCGGCCACCGAGGTGCTGCGGTACTACCGCGAGTTCGTTGAGGGGGCGCCCGACGAGGTCACGGCGTTCGCGGGGCTCGTGCACGCCCCAGACGGCTCGGGCGACAAGATCGTCGGGATCCCGCTGTGCCACTGCGGCCCCCTCGACCAGGCCGAGCGCGACCTCGCGCCCCTGCGGAGCTTCGGACCGCCTGCGATCGACCTCGTGCAGCCCATGCCCTACCCGGTGGTGAACACCCTGCTCGACGAGGGCTTCCCGAAGGGCGCCCGCAACTACTGGAAGAGCGCCTTCCTCAGCGAGCTCACCGACGAGACGGTCGGGATCCTCGTCGATGCCTTCGCCCGGACACCGTCGGCGATGAGCGGCATGGTGATCGAGTACTTCCACGGCGAGGCGGTGCGGGTGCCGCCGACGGCCACGGCCTTCCCCCACCGGCAGGCCGGCTACAACCTGGTCATCGCCGGCGAGTGGCTCGACCCCGCTGAGGACGACGCCAACATTGCGTGGGTGCGCGAGCTCTTCGCTGCGCTGGCGCCGTTCACGGCTGACCGCACCTACGTCAACTACATGGACGCGGACGAGTCGGAGCGGGTGCGGGCCGCCTACGGCCCCAACTGGGACCGCCTCGTCGAGGTCAAGCGGCAGTACGACCCGAACAACGTCTTCCGCCTCAACCAGAACATCGACCCGTCCTCGTAGCGGACTCTCGAGGGGTGGGGTCGCGGATGGCGCGACCCCGCACCTCGGGTCCGGAGCAGCATCGTGGTGGGGCGGCACGTCAACATCGCCGACCTCACCTCATCTTCACCTGACAGCCACCGCCCCGCGCCCTCAGAACAGGGTCGGGGCGCCCGGCGGCACCGGGCGGTGGAGGCCGGTCCAGGGCAGGTGGTCCATGAAGACCCACGAGCGACGGTGGATCGAGGTCGGCCCCATGCCGGCGAGGGCGACCTTGTGGTGGGGGCAGGGGTAGCCCTTGTTGCGCTCGAAGTCGTAGCCAGGGAAGTGCTCGGCCTCGGCCCGCATGATGCGATCACGGGTGACCTTTGCCAGGATCGAGGCGGCCGCGATCGAGAGGCAGCGGGCGTCGCCCTTCACCAGGCGCTGCGTGTTGCCGCCCCCGACGAAGTCCCAGCTCCCGTCGATCAGGACCTGGTCGGGCGCCACCCCGAGCCCCTCCACGGCTCGGGCGGCGGCGAGGCGCTGGGCAGTCGACATGCCCAGGGCGTCGCACTCCTCCTGAGTGGCGTGGCCGACGGCCCATGCCGAGCACCAGTGGGCGATCCGGTCGAAGAGGGCCTCGCGCTCCGCCTCGGTGAGGGCCTTCGAGTCGCGCACCTTGTAGACCCGGCGGTCCTGCGGCAAGACGGCGGCACCGACGGTGAGTGGGCCTGCCCACGAGCCGCGGCCCACCTCGTCGATGCCCACGACCACCCGGTGACCGTCGGCCCACAGCGCCCGCTCCACCGCCAGCGTGGGCGACGATGCCTTCAACGCTCGACGCAGGACGGGGGCGGAGGCGACCACCGCCGGAGGCTAGTCCCGGCCGGCGACGATCGGGTGTGCACACGATGGCGTGAAAAGGTACATTCCGGCCCCCCGGCGCCGACGCGCGCCGCGCTCTTCAGATCCGGACCGGCCGACCGCAGCAGACCAGGAGCGGAGTGCGATGATGCAGGCATCGACGACCGAGGGTGGTGCTGACGTGGCGACGAGGCTCGCAGCCGGCACGAAGGTCGAGGTCCGGACCGGATTCGACCGCTCGTGGGCAGAGGGCTTCGAGGTCGTGAGCTCCTCCTTCGAGGGCTACCACGTGCGCCGGCTCTCCGACGGCATGGAGCTGCCCGTCGCCTTCCCCGACGACGAGGTCCGCCGTGCCCGTCAGCGCAACGACCTCTGGTGGGTCTAGAGACAGCCCGCCCACGGGCCGGCGGGAGCGACTGCTAGGCCCGCTAGCCCTCGGTGTTCATCCGGGCGATGTACTCGTCGACCGGGATGGCGGTCAGGGTCATGGCCTTGAGGGTCCCCCGGGCGGCGAGCGTGGTGGCCACCTTGGCCATGGTCACCTCGTCGGGGGCGTCGAGGATGCTCAGGAAGTCGTACTGGCCGAGCAGGGCGTACTGGTCGATGACCTGCACCCCCATGGCCTCGACCTCGCTGTTGACCGCCTTCACCCGCTCGGGGTGCTCCTGGAGGGTGGCGGCGCCGTTGGGTCCGAGGTTGGAGAGCATGATGTAGCGGGGCATAACCAGACGGTAACCGGGTGATCGGGCCGGGGTCGGCCGTAGGGTCGAGGTGCGCCAACGAAGGATGGTCCAGACATGAAGCAGCTCACCGGCCTCGACGCCACGTTCCTGTACATGGAGACCGGCACGACGTTCGGTCACGTCAACGGCCTGTCGGTGTTCCGGCGGCCCGACGATCCCGACTGGTCGCCCTACGAGGCGTTCCGCCGCCAGCTCGAGCGCCGGATCCCGCTGCTCGAGCCGTTGCGCCGACGGGTCGTCGAGGTGCCCTTCCAGCTCGACCACCCGTACTGGATCGAGGACCCCGACTTCGACCTCGACTACCACCTGCGCTCGAACGCCCTCCCGGCGCCCGGCGACGACCGGGCGCTGGCGGCCCTCGTCGGCCGGATCATCGGCCGTCCGCTGGACCGCGCCCACCCGCTGTGGGAGACCCACGTCATCGAGGGGCTCGAGGGTGACCGCTTCGCCGTCCTCACCAAGATCCACCACGCCACCGTCGACGGTGCCTCGGGCGCCGAGCTGATGACGATCCTCTTCGACCCCGCGCCCGACACCCCCGACGAGGGCATCCCGGACGACGACCGTCGCCCCGAGCCCGTGCCCTCACCCGCGACCGTGCTCGGCCGGGCGCTCGTCGACATGGCCGGCAAGCCCCGCAAGCTCGTCCGGCTCCAGCTCCGCAGCCTGCGGGCCCTGGGCGAGCTGACCCGCAACCGGGGGCTCACGGGTCTGGTCGACCTCGCGTCCAGCGTGCCCAACCCGCTCCTGCGCCGTCCCGCATCGGAGGAGGAGCCCGACACCGCCACACCGCCACGGACCGGCCGGGCGCCGGCCACGCCGTTCAACCGGTCCATCACCCCCCACCGCCGCCTCGAGCTGCGCAACGCGTCGCTCGACGACGTCAAGGCGATCAAGAACGCACTGGGGGCCACGGTGAACGACGTCATCATGGCGGTGTGCGCCGGCGGCCTGCGCCGTTACCTCCAGGCTCACGACGCCCTGCCCGCAGATCCCCTGGTGGCGATGATCCCGGTTTCGATCCGCACCGGCGAAGAGGAGGAGCGCTGGACCAACCGGGTCTCGGCCATCTTCTCCTCCATCCCCACCGACGTCGACGACCCGGTGGCGAGGGTCTGGAAGGTGCACCACGCCATGGAGGCGGCCAAGGACCGCTTCCTGTTGATGCCCGCCGACGTGATGACCGACTACACGCAGTTCTCCCCACCCGCCCTGGCCACGAGAGCCATGCGCCTGGCCACAAGGCTCAAGATCGGCGACCGGCTCAACCCACCGTTCAACCTGGTGATCTCCAACGTCCCCGGCCCGCGCTCGCCGCTCTACCTGGCCGGCGCCGAGCTCGAGCACTACTACCCGGTGTCGACCATCGGCGAGGGCCAGGGCCTCAACATCACCGTGCAGAGCTACCTCGACCGGCTCGACTTCGCCTTCGTGGGTTGCCGCGAGCTGCTGCCCGACCTCGACCTGCTTGCCGACCTCGTCCTCGACGAGCTCGCCGGCCTGCTCGCGACGGCGCAGGCCGGGGTCGCCGCGGCTGACGCCTGACGTCGCGACCTCGACGCGCTCACACCCCGCACGCAGCGAGCACGTCGTCGACCCGGCGCCACGCCTCCGGGCCCCATGCGTCCTCGTCGACCACGTCGGCGACGAGCGCCGCCTCGAGACGGGAGAGGGCAGGACGGTGCTCGGCCTGCAAGGCGACGAAGCGCTCCCACGCCGGCGGCTCGCCGAGCGCCCGGCCCACGTGGACGGGCACGTAGACCGAGGTGCAAGGCGACCCGAGGAGCCAGCGGGCGAGGGGGTGGGTCCCGGCCAGCTCCACCACCATCGACGCGGTGGTGGCCTCGACGTCGCCGGCGTGCATGCAGACGGTGAAGCCCTCCTCGCCAACGTGGCTCCGGAGGTGGGCAACCACGTCGTCCACGCGCACCGGTTCCGCCGCCAGCACCGCCCGGCTGGCGTCGAGGCGCGGGTCGACCAGCGTCGCCACCGGCTGGCGGGGGTGGCGGTGCTCGGCGTCGAACGACGGGATCGTCGTTCGGTTCGACACCGCCCGCGACCTTGCCACCCGCTCGGTTGCCCAGGTGCGCCCGGACGTCTCCAACACCCAGGCGTCGGCGCCGTCGGCCACCAGGAACGACGACCAGTAGGGCCGCTCGGCGCCGTGGTGGCCGGTCCCGCCCTGCCCGTGGCGTTCCAGCAGGTCGACCATGACCTCCACCGCGGTCGCCGCCGTCGCCGCCCGCTCGAGACCGAGGCGGACGAGGTCCATGCCGATGAGCGCGGGTGGCACCGTCCTCGGGTCGAGCGTGGTGTAGATCGCCTCGTTGCCGATGGCCACCCCGGCGTCGTTGACCCCGTGCTCCACGCCCCAGCACCACCAGGGCCGCGAGCCCACGAACCCGATGGTCTCCCCCGGGGCGGGGTCCACCGCGATGTGGGTGCACTGCAGCGGCCCGTCGTCGCGCCTCGGCGAGTGCTGCTCGAGCGGCTGGGCCTCCGCCGGTGGCCGGTCGCTGTTCTTGGCGAAGATCGTCGCCCCCGCTCGGGTGGCCGGCCTCAGCGCCACCAGGCAGTCGCACACGCTGCTCAGGCTAGTGACACCGCCACTGCCGCAGGCGTTCAGTCGCGGGTGCGCTTCGAGAGGTTGACGGGGGTGGCGGCCACGTCGGTCCGGGGGTGAGCTGCCGGCGTCTCCTCCACCACCACAGGATCCGAGGGGTGCACTGGGGCGAGGAGCGCGTCGCCGGCGCGCTCCGTGGTGGACCACGTGGGGTCGAGGCCGGGGACGGTGATGCGCACCTCGCCGACGCCGGGCTGGGGGACGAGCTCCCACAGGAGGGCCGGTCGCTCGCCGTGCCAGCGAACCGCGAACGACACCAGGCCGTGGTGGGTGGGGGCATCGTGGACCTCGATCCCGCCACCGAGCCAGGTGTCGGGGACCATCGAGCACAGCGCCAGCCCCCCGTCGAAGGTCTCGCGGACCAAGAGGTTGCGCACGAAGGTGAGGAGGTCGGCCGCGGACCCTCGGTGGTGACCATCGCCCGCGCACCCACCCGGCATGCGGGGGTGCACCACCTCGGGCCAGGTCCAGGTGGGCGTGGCGGCGTCGAGCACCCAGGCGAGGCGGTCGAGCGCCCGCCGGTCGCCGGCCTCGAGCTCGGCGAAGGCCAGCTGCAGCGTGAGCTGGGGACTCAGCCCACCGTCACCGGCGTCACGGGTGCACGCCGGCCCCTGGAGGAACCGGTCGCGGACGACGTCGGCGGTGGCGTGCATGCGGGGGTCGTCGGCGGCCATCAGCCGCAAGGGCCAGACGGCAGCCAGCGAGGCGACGGCACCCGCGTCGATCCGACGCGTGGGTCCGGCAGGCACCGCCTGCGTGCCCAGTCGTTCGGCGACGAGTGCGAGGGAGGCGTCGAGGTCGGCCCGCAGACCCCCGGCCGCCGCCATGGCGTCCTCCGCGGCCCCGACCTCTCCGGCGGCGGCGAGGAGCTCGGCGGCGTCGAGGAGCCCCCGTAACGACCACAGGTCGTCCCGGTAGGACACCTCGGGTGGACCGAGGCGGTCGGCGGAGCTCCCCGCCGGCAGGAGGCCGCGGAGCGCCGGGTCGCTCCCCCGCCTCGGCCGCCGCGCTCGCTCGATCCACTCCGCGCCACGGGCGACGCCTGGGGCGATCCCCTGCAAGGCGGGGTCCTGGCGGTGGAGCCGCCAGTGCTCGGCGAGGGCATGGATGGCCGCGCCGGTGGCGTCCCACCCCGTCGTCCCCGCGCCGAAGTGACCGTCCCCGTGCTGTCGGTCCGGGTAGGCGGCCAGCACCTCGGCGGCCTCCTCGCGGTAGCCGTAGCGGTCGAGGGCGCCGAGCAGGTGCGCGTCGCCGCGGAACGCGGACCGGCGGGAGAGGGCCGGGCCGGTCGCGGCCTCGTCGCCGTCGTGGAACAGCAGCAGGAACCGGCGGTTGGCCTCCACGCATGACATCAGGCGCTCGTCGGGGACCTCGAGGCGCATGCCACGGCCGGACTGGGCCCGCCACCCGGCAGCCACGTCGGTCGCCGATGGGATGCGAGCCGGGAGGCGCCGGGCATCGGGCACCCGCCGGCGGCCGAGCCCGCGACGGCGGGTGCGGTCGACCGGCGCAAGCGGCAGGACCACGCGCAACGTGGCGGTGTGGGCGAGGGGGTAGACGAACGCAGCGGAGGCCATGGCGGACTCGCAGCGCAAGTCGGGCGGGAACGAGGTTCCTGCCGCACCCGACAAGACCGTCCCGGCCACATCGCCCTCGGCGAGGGTGGAGCCGGCCATGCGATTGGGCACCCGCGGCAAGACCATGGCCAGCCGTCCGTCAATGGACACGGAGGTTCCCTCGTGGAGCCCGATCCGCTCGACCACGGCCACACCCAGCGGGTTGAAGGGCCGCACGACGAGGGCCACCGCGAACGGCACGCGGCTCTGGTTCTCGATCTCCACCACGACCAGCTCGGCACCGCCCTCCCTGGACGAGGCCTGCATGGCGAACACCCGCTGCACGGCATCGCCACCAGGCACGCGCATCGCCGTCTCCACCACCGGCGCGTCGTCGACGAGTCGCTGGCGCACCGCCACCTCACGGGACGGCAGGTGCCAGCGGTCATCGGCGCCGATCCACCAGTCGAGCGACCAGCCGTCGTCCAACGGCGTCACCAGCCCTCGGGGGTCGACGACCCCCTCCCACGGCGAGGCGACGTTGCCGACCGTCGTCCAGCCTCGGGCGGTGACGTTGGTCAGGAACGGGAGGTCCCCACGCGGCACGAAGGCCGGTGAGGTGGGATCGAGCTGGCGCTCGAGCCAGTGCGGCCAGACCCATCCCTCCCCCACGCGCGCCGCCGCGCTCGTGCGGAGCCCACGAGCGACCGTCTCCATCGGGAGGCGCAGGGAGGTGTCACCGCTGGACCGCGGCCGTTCTGTGGCGCGGCCCACCAGCCAGGAGCGCACGCTCATGGTCAGCCGTCGAGGCCGTGCATCTCAGCGCCCGACTGGCGCTGCATGAGGAGGGTGAGCGCCTCAGCGGCGCTCCGCCCCCGGTGGCACACGGCTTCCACCTGTTCGGCGATCGGCATCTCCACACCGAGCTCCTCGGCGAGCTCGCAGACCACCTTCGAGCTCTTGACGCCCTCGGCCACCATGTTCATCTCGTCGATGATCTGCTCCACGCTGCGGCCGAGGCCGAGCTGCTCACCCACGTGGTGGTTGCGGCTCTGGGTGCTGGAGCAGGTGGCCACGAGGTCGCCCATGCCAGCGAGGCCGGAGAAGGTGAGGGGCTCCCCGCCGAGGGCGACGCCGAGCCGGGTGAGCTCGGCCAGGCCACGGGTCATGAGGGTTGCCCGCGTGTTGTCGCCGAAGCCCATCCCGTCGATCATCCCGGCAGCGATCGCCATGACGTTCTTGAGCGCGCCCGCCACCTCGCACCCGACGATGTCGGGGTTGGTGTAGATCCGGAACGAGTCGGTGCCGAAGAGCGGCTGCAGGGCCTCGGCGATGCGTTCGTCAGCCATCGCCAGCACCGCCCCCGCCGGCTGACCGGCGACGACCTCCTTGGCCAGGTTCGGGCCGGTGAGCACGCCGGCGGGGTGGCCGGGCATGAGCTCGTTGACGATCTCGGTCATGCGCAGGCGCGTCCCCTGCTCGAAGCCCTTCGAGAGGCTGATGACCGGCACCCACGGCCGCACCTGGACGGCCACGTCGGTGAGCACGTCGCGGAAGCCGTGGGAGGGCACCGCCATGACGACCACGTCGGCGTCGGCGATGGCCTGGGCGACCGACGAGGTCGCCTCCAGCCGCGGCGGCAGCTCGACGCCGGGGAGGTAGGCGCTGTTGACGTGGTCGCGGTCGATCTCGGCCGCCAGCTCCTCGCGTCGGGCCCACAGCACGGTGGGGGTGTTGCGCGCCGCCAGCGTCGCCACCGTCGTCCCCCACGATCCGGCACCGATCACTGCGACGCGCATGGCCATGCCGAAACCGTAGAGGACCGGTGACCGTCGGCTCGGCGGCCCGGTCCTACGATGGCCCGATGGGAGCATCGACGACCGGCCCCGGCGCCGCACCGCCCGCCGCGCTGGTGCCGATCAAGGCCTTCGCGGAGGCCAAGCTCCGACTGGCACCCGGCCTCGATGCCGCCGAGCGCGGCGACCTCGCCCGTCGGATGGCCGCCACGGTCCTGGCCGCCGCGGAGCCGTTGCCCGTCACCGTGGTCTGCGACGACGAGGAGGTGGCCGACTGGGCCGCTTCCCACGGCGCTCAGATCGCCTGGACCCCAGGGCTCGGACTCAACGGCGCCGTCACCGCCGGCGCCGCCGTGCTGGCCGCCGCTGGCTGGTCCCGGGTCGTGGTGGCCCACGCCGACCTCCCCCTGGCGAGGCCCGGCAGCCTGGCCCGCCTGGCGTCGCTCGACGGCGAGGTGATCCTCGTCCCCGATCGCCACGACGGCGGCACCAACGTCGCCGTGGTGCCACCGGGAGCCGGGTTCACCTTCAGCTACGGCGCCGGCTCGTTCGGGCGCCATCGAGCCGAGGCCGCCCGGCTGCGCCTGCGCACCGCGGTGGTACGAGCGCCCGAGCTGATGTGGGACGTCGACCTCCCCGCCGACCTCGAGCTGCCCTCCTTCGTCGATGTCACCTGGCCATCGGCCATCGACCCGACCGTCTCACCGTGCACCTGAACCTGGCCGTCCCCGAGCGAGCCCTCGCCATCGCCGCCCACCCCGACGACGTCGAGTTCGGCTGCGGCGCCACCGTCGCCAAGTGGGCCCAGGCCGGCTGCACCGTCAGTCACCTCGTCTGCACCGACGGCTCCAAGGGCTCCTGGGACCCCACGGCTGACACCGCCCGCCTCGTGGTCGAGCGCCAGGCCGAGCAGCGGGCGGCGGCCACAGCCCTCGGCGCGACCGGCGAGGTCGTCTTCCTCGGATGGCCCGACGGCGAGCTCGAGGCGGGCTTGCGCCAACGGTGGGAGGTCGCCTACTGGATCCGCAGGCTCCGCCCCGACGTGGTGCTCGGCCACGATCCCTGGAAGCGGTACCGGCTCCACCCCGACCACCGCAACGCCGGTCTGCTGGCCGTCGAGGGGGTGGTGGCAGCGCGCGACCCGCACTTCTTCCCGGAGCAGCAGCTGGCGCACCACCGGCCGTCGACGCTCCTGCTCTGGGAGGCCGACGAGGCCGACCACGCCGAGGACGTCACCGACCACGTCGACGACAAGGTGGCTGCGCTGCTCGAGCACCGCAGCCAGTTCCACACCACCCACCACATCGACGATCCCGACGACGCGGGGCAGGTGGCGCGCTTCCGGGCCCGCGTCGACGACCGCCTGGCCGAGCTCGGCGCCCTCGCCGGGGTCGGCCGCGCCGAGGTCTTCAAGCGCATCGACGACCTGTAGTGACCCGAGTCGGACCGGCGCACGCCGTGTGACCGTTGACACGGCAGCGGCCGGAGGCGAACATGAAGGGGTCCCCGGCGGGGCGCCATTAGGCGCTCAAGCAGGGAAAACGGTTGCGGGCTGAGGCGCGTCGGGGGGGCGTGCCTCAGCCCCGCTCACGTTTTGGGGACAGGTGGTCCGGCGGCGCTCAGCGCCGCTTCGTCGCCTTCTTGGCTGTGGCCTTCTTGGCGGTCGACCTCTTCGCCGTCGACTTCTTGGCTTTGGCCTTCTTGGCCGGAGACCGCTTCGCGGTCGCCTTCTTGGCGGTCGACCTCTTCGCCGTGGCCTTCTTGGCAGTGGCCTTCTTCGCCGTGGCCTTCTTGGCAGTCGACTTCTTCGCTGCGGACTTCTTGGCAGTGGCCTTCTTGGCGCCGCGGTTGTTGAGGGCATCCTTCAGCGTGCTGCTGGAGGTGAACTTCATGGCCGTGGAGGCCTTGATCTTCACCGGGGCACCGGTCTGCGGGTTGCGCCCAGTGCGGGCGGCGCGCTTGGTGCTGGAGAACGACCCAAAGCCAGGCCAGGCGACCTTGCGACCGCCCTTGGCCTCCGACGCGACGCGCTGGAAGAACGCGTTGAGCACACTCTCGGCCTGCTTCTTCTCGACACCTGCGTCGCCTGCGACGCTGTCGACGAGCTCGGACTTGTTCAACGCGACCTCCGTGGTACGTGGGGCCTGCGGACTCGCAGACGTCCACATCAGAACCGAGTGCACGGGCCAGGTCAAGCATTTCCCCTTGCGGCACAAGGGTTTCGACTGCCGGTGCGCGCCCTCGCCATAGTGCTGCAAGGCTTTCGGGATGATCGAGGACGGCACCTACGAGGCCATGGTGGTGGACGCGTCAGCCGCGGAGGACGCTCCCGACGGCGTGCTGCGGGTGGAGCTCACCATCACCAGCGGACCGCACAAGGGTGACGTCGTCGCCCTCCGCGGCCGATTCCCCGGCCATGACGAGCTCGACCTGCTCGCCGCCCCGGCCACCCTCACCGTCGACGGTGGCCAGCCCCGCGTGCGCCTCGACCCGGTCTGAGGACGCTCGCGACGCGCTCCTCGGAGGGCGTCTCAGGAGCGTGATCGACGACCGGTGACGATGCCGGCGGCGAGGATCGCCACGAGGAGGGCGGCGCCGGCGGCGATGACCACCCAACCTGGAAGCGGGTCGCCGACGATGCGAGCGACCTCCTCGGTCGTGGTCGTCGTCGCCTGGGCAACGAGGGCGGCGAACATCCAGAGCGTCGGCACGGCGGCTGACCCTACCGTCGGAGGGCATCCCGGCTGGCGTCGGCGGTGACCGGCACGCCCACCACATCGCCCACCACCCGTTCGAGCACCGCCTCGACGACGCCTTCCGAGCTGTCGACGACTCGGGGTGAGCGCCCCGGCCCGGCCAGGTCGACGTGCAGCGTCGCCAGCCCGAGGGACCGCTGGAAGGGCGACCGCACCACGCGCCCGCTCTGGGCGCGCACCGTCGGGACCACGACCGTGCGGCGGAGCAGTGCGCCCGTGCGGGTGACGAGGAAGCCGTCGTCCACGGCGTGACCCAGGCCGCGATAGGCGGCGACACCCCAGGCGCCGGCGAACCACGCGACCACGAGGGCGACACCGAGCCCGGCCGCGCCACGCACCACGACGAGGGGCACGGCGACCGCGGCGACCGGCAGGAGGCGCCGCACCAGCGCCCGGCGCAGCGCCACCGTCGGAGCGGCCTTCAGGGGCGGCAGCGGCGCCGCGCCCGGCAGCACCAGCGCGAGGAGGCGGTCGAGCTCGGCTGCGGGAAGGATGGGCACGTCGATCCGGCTCTCCTCCCGGTCCGTGCCCCGCCCGGCGCTCTGGAAGCGGACCGACACGAGTCCGAACGCCCGCCGGAGGGGTGAGGCCGTGATGCGCACGGCCTGGATCCTCCCGAGCGGGAGCACCCCCTCCTTGCGGTCGAGGAGGCCGCGCTGGAGGTGCAGCTCGTCGCCGACGAGGGCCAGCGCGTACCCGGCATCGCGCAGGATGGCGGCGGCAACCGCGGAGCCCAGCCAGATCCCGAGGAACAGCACCACCGCCAGCGCCACCTCGCCGGCCGAGAGCCCGGCCTCGAGCGGTCGAAGGCGCTGGAGGAGGTTGCCGGGAAGGTCGTCGGCCAGCTGCAGCAGCGAAGCGATGAACGCGAAGACGACGAGCAGCTCGGCCCCGGTGAGGCCGGCCAGGGCCAAGCGGCGGTAGCCCAGGGTCACCAGCGGCAAGGGCCGGGGGACCCAGGTCGCAGCCTCTGCGCCCTCCTCGGCGCCGCCGAGGGGCGAGGGCGGCGCGCCGGCCCCCTGCGCCCGAGCCTTGGCGGCCAGCACCTCGGTCCGGAGACGGCTGGCGGTCTCGAGGCTCAGCACCTCGAGGACCGTGCCTCCGTCACCCCCGCCGGCGGTCTCGATCCGGAGCTCGGCGACACCAACCAGTCGGTGACGGAGCTTGCGCACCATCGTCACCTGTTGCACCCGCCGCGCCGGGATGAGCTCCTGGTTGCGCGCCAGGAGCCCCTCGTCGACACGCAGGACCTCGCCGTCGAAGGAGTACGTGCGCCGCCACCACCCCGCCGACTGGAAGGCGAGCTGCAGCACGAGGATCCCCACCAGCAGGCGCGGCCCCCCGATGCTCACCGACACCACCACCAGGGCCACCAGCTGGCGAAGGCTCGACACCACGGCGAAGGCGGGGCTGACGGGGTGCAGCCGAGACGGCCGGACGCCCGTCGCCGCCGTCCCCGCCTCAGACAGCGTCGCCACGACCGGTGCGGTCGAGGATCACATCGCGCAGTGCCTCCGCCTCGGCAGCCGCCACCCCCGGGATCCGTGCGTCGGTGGTGGCCGCAGCGGTGCGGACGACAAGCTCCGACAGGCCCAGGAGACGCTCGACCGGGCCTCTGCTCACGTCGATGTGCTGGACGCGGAAGTACGGGATGGCGGTGTAGCGGGCCACCACGACCCCCCGCCGCAGCTCGAGGGTCTCAGCCGCCAGCTCGTAGGTCCAGCGCTCGTAGGCGCGCCGTGGGAACCACCACACCACCGCGACGGCCACGACGGCGACGACCGCGGTCACCAGCCCGGGGGGCCACGGCAGCTCGACCTCGGTGGCGCCGGCCAGGACGGCCTCACCGACCCCGACGAGGGCAAGGCCCACGACAGCGGTGGTGGCCTGGGCCACCATCCAGACGTGCACCTGGCGTGGGTGGAGGCGTCGGGGACCGGATCCCGTCATGGCGCGAGCACCGCCTGGGGTGATGGAGGGCATGGGACTGCCATCATGGCCCCGTGATCGCCGCCATCCCCTACACGACCTTCCCCGAGATCACCCTCGGGCCGCTGGGACTACGGACCTTCGGGCTCATGGTCGCCCTCGGCGTGGTGGCCGGGAGCATGGTCGCCGCCCGCTGGGGCGAGCGGTGGGGGGTCCCCGCCGACCAGACCATCAGCCTGGCCACCAGGCTCGTCATCGCCGGCGTCATCGGCGCCCGCCTCACGTGGGTGGTCACCCACCTCGACCGCATCGACGGTCCGATCGACATCATCGCGGTGTGGGAGGGCGGCCTGCAGTTCTCTGGCGGGTTCATCACCGCGGCGATCGTGGGCCTGCCCGCCTTCCGCCGATGGGCTCGGACGACCCGGTGGAGGATGCTCGACGGATCCGTCCTGGCGCTGACCATCGGGGCTGCCATCGGGCGCATCGGCTGCTACTCGGTGGGCGAGCACCTCGGAGGCCCCACGGGGTTCGTCCTCGCCACGCGCTACGACGGCGGCCAGACGAGGGAGGGGGCCAACCCCCTGCGGGACGGCGTGCCACCGCTCGAGGTCGGGCAGGTGGTGCACAACACCTCGCTCTACGAGCTCGTCAGCTTGGTCCTGCTGGGCCTGGTGCTGGCGTGGCTGCTCTACCGACGCCGGGCCTCGCCCGGCACTGCCCTCGGCACGTTCCTCGTCTGGTACTCGCTCAGTCGCTTCACGACCGACTTCTTCCGGGCCTACGACGAGACGGTGCTCGGGCTCACCGGCGCCCAGTGGATGTGCCTGGCGCTCTTCCCGGTCGGCGTCGCGGTGCTCGTCGTCGCCCGACCCCGCCTGGCGCGGGCGGTCGCCGCGGAGGAGGCACCGCTCTCCTCGGGCACGCCGGGGGTCGCGCCTCCCCCCTCGGCCCCCTCGCCCTAGCGGTTCGGCTGAGGCGTGACCCGCAGGTAGGGCTTCTTGGCGTCGAAGCCCTTCGGGAACCGCTCCTTGGCATCCTCGTCGGATACGGCCGGGACGATGATCACATCCTCGCCATCGGTCCAGTCGGCGGGGGTGGCCACGCTGAAGTCGGCGGTGAGCTGCAGCGAGTCGATCACGCGCAGGATCTCCTGGAAGTTGCGCCCGGTGCTGGCGGGGTACGTGAGGGTCAGCTTCACCTTGTCGTCGGGGCCGACCACGAACACCGAGCGCACCGTCATGGTGTCGTCGGCGTTCGGGTGGATCATGTCGTAGAGGTCGGCGACCTCCCTGTCGGGGTCGGCGATCATGGGGAAGTTGACGGCGTTGCCGGTGACGTCCTCGATGTCGCCTTCCCACTTGTGGTGCGAGTCCACCGGATCGACGCTGAGGCCGATCACCTTGGTGTTCCGCTTGTCGAACTCCGGCTTGAGGCCGGCGACCGCGCCGAGCTCGGTGGTGCACACCGGGGTGAAGTCCTTCGGGTGGGAGAACAGCACGGCCCAGCTGTCCCCCTTCCACTCGTGGAACGACAGCGTTCCCTGGGTGGTCTCCGCAGTGAAGTCGGGGGCGACGTCGCCGAGGCGTACGGGCATGTGGGCTCTCCTTGAGGCGTGGCTGGTCCGCGCCGAGGCTACCCACGCCCCGGGCGAATGACGACCGAACTGGTCGGGAATTCCTCCCGGCCGCGCTGCCCATCCCCCACTCGACCCGGCGATGGGGGTTTGATGGTCGTCAGTGGTCCGGTTCCCACCCACCGCGCACCGATCGGCGACCCCTCCGGCCGCCGGACCGGACCCCAGGGGGTCTCGTGGCTGACCTGCTCGTCCCGTCTCCGCTCGACGTGGCCGGGGAGGTGAGCACCGCCACTGCGACCCGGACCTACGTGATCGACACCTCGGTGATCCTGAGCGACCCGCAGGCCATCCAGCGGTTCGAAGAGCACACCGTGGTGCTCCCCCTGGTGGTCCTCACGGAGCTGGAGGCCAAGCGCGACCACCCCGAGCTCGGGTGGTCGGCGCGACGGGCCCTGCGGCTCCTCGAGCGGTTCCGGGTGCAGCACGGCTCGCTGACCGAGGCCATGCCGGCCAACGACGACGGGGGCACCCTCCGCGTCGAGCTGAACCACCAGGACCTCTCCGGCCTGCCTCCGGCTCTGGTGGCCGACAACAACGACCACCGCATCCTCGCCGTGGCCCGCAACCTGGCGGCGGAGGGACACGACGTGGTCGTGGTCACCAAGGACCTCCCGCTGCGGCTCAAGGCCAGCATCGTCGGCCTGGCGTCCGACGAGTACCGCAACGAGCTGGCGAGCGACGTCAGCTGGCCGGGCCTGGTCGACCTCGACGTCGACGCCGCAACCATCGACGAGCTCTTCGCAGAGCGGACCATCGACCTCGCCGAGGCCGCGACGCTTCCTTGCAACACGGGCCTGGCGCTCACCGCCGGGTCGCAGTCGGCGCTGGGGCGGGTCCGGGACGACGGCCGGGTCCACCTCGTTCGAGGCGACCGGAGCGTCTTCGACGTGCACGGCCGCAGCGCCGAGCAGCGCATCGCCATCGACCTGCTGTGCGACCCGGACGTCGGCATCGTCAGCCTCGGGGGGCCGGCCGGGACCGGCAAGAGCGTGCTCGCCCTCGCCGCCGGGCTCGACGCGGTGCTCGAGCAGCGGACCCACAAGCGGGTGCTGGTCTTCCGCCCGCTCTTCGCCGTGGGCGGCCAGGGCCTGGGGTACCTGCCGGGCAGCGAGGCCGAGAAGATGTCACCGTGGGCCGCAGCGGTCACCGACGCCCTCGAGGCCATCGCCGGACCAGCGGTGATCGAGGAGGTGATGGCCAGGGGCCTCCTGGAGGTGCTTCCCCTCACCCACATCCGAGGTCGCAGCCTCACCGACTCGTTCGTCGTCATCGACGAGGCCCAGAACCTGGAGCGCCCGGTGCTGCTCACCGCCCTGTCCCGCCTCGGCCAGAACAGCCGGGTGGTGCTGACCCACGACGTCGCCCAGCGCGACAACCTGCGCGTCGGCCGACACGACGGTGTTGCGTCGGTCATCGACGCCCTTCGGGGCAACCCCCTCTTTGGCCACGTCACGCTCACGCGCTCGGAGCGCAGCGCCATCGCCGCGCTCGTCACCGACCTCCTCGACCGTCCCGCGCCATAGCCCGCCTGGCCACGACCACCTCAGGGAGCCGGCGGGCTCCCGTCACGGTCGACGAGGCCGCGCAGCTCGGCCCTCACGACCTCCGGGTCCTTGGTGCGCCGCATGGGCGGCAAGCTGCGCACCAGCGTCCAGCGGTAGCTCGCGCTGGCCAGCCGGCGGTCGAGGACGGCCACGACGCCCCGGTCGGTGGCGGTTCGCACCAGCCGGCCCGCGCCCTGGGCAAGCAGGACCGCAGCCCGCGGCAGGTCGACCGCGGTGAAGGCGTTCTTGCGGGCCCGGGTGGCCGCCTCCCGCCGCGCTTCGGAGAGGGGGTCGTCGGGGCGGCCGAATGGCAGTCGGTCGATCGTCACCAGCGAGCACGTCGCGCCCGGGGCGTCGAAGCCCTGCCAGAACCCCATCGTCGCCACCAGCACCGATGTCTCGTCCTCGAGGAACGCCTCGTGCAGGACCGGACGCGGCAGGCGGTCCTGCACCAGGACGGCCACGTCGAGCGTGGCCTCGAGGTGGGCCGCCGCCGCGTCCATCGCCCGCCGGCTGGTGAAGAGGGCCAGCGTCCGTCCGCCGGCGGCGGTGATGAGGCCCTCGAGCTCGTCGAGCATGGCTGCCTCGTAAGAGGACGCCCTCGGGTCTGGGAGGTGGGCGGCGCAGTAGAGCAGCGCCTGTCGCTCGTAGTCGAAGGGGCTGCCGACGTCGACGCCCCGCCAGCCGGGCGGCTCGGTGGGGTCGCCCTGGTCGTCGACCGGCCCTCGGTCGAGGCCGAGGCGCTCGGCGACGGGGTCGAAGGACCCGCCGACGGAGAGCGTCGCGCTGGTGAGCACGGCAGTGGCGTGGGGGAAGAGCCGGCCCGCGAGCTCGCCGCCCACGTCCACCGGCGCCACCCGCAGGCGGGGCGACGAGCCTCCCTCCACCCAGGCCACCCGATCGGCACCCGGATCGCCGGCGAGGCGGAGGTCGACCGCCAGGTTGGTGGCGAGCTGGACGACACGGTCGCGGCGCACCTCGGCGTCGCCGCCCACGTCGAGCGCCCTGGCGGCGGTGGTGACCGCGCCAGCGGCTTCGGCCCCGGCGAGCAGCGCGTCGGCCAGCGCCGGCAGCGCGGGCGGGTCGACGCGCCGGTCGGCGAGGTCGCCGAGCACCCCGTCGAGGTGACGGCCGGCCGACTCGACCCCCGCGATGGCCGGGTGGTCGGCGCTGAACAGCGTGCGGCACGCCCGCGCCAGGTGGTCGAGCCGGCCGGGTCCGACGCTGGCGCCGAGGGTGTCGGCGGCGATGTCCTCGAGGGCGTGGGCCTCGTCGACGACCACGACCTCATGATCGGGCAGGACGGCGCCACCGGTCGCCACGTGGATCCCGTAGAGGTGGGTGTTGACCACCACCACGTCGGCCTCGGCCGCCGCCGCACGCGCACCCTCGGCGAAGCAGGTGTCCCCGTGCGGGCACCGGTGGGCTCCGGGGCACTCCCCCACCCCGACCGAGAGGCGACCCCACTCGGGATCGCTCAGGGCGAGCGGGAGGTCGGAGCGGTCGCCGGTGGGAGTGGTGACCGACCAGGCCACGACCTCGGCGAGCCGGCCTGCGTCGAGTGCGACGGCGCCGTCGTCGACGAGCGCACCCTGGGCGCCGGCAGCGCTGGCGTCGGCGAGCGCCGCCCGGCACAGGTAGTTGGATCGCCCCTTGAGGAGAGCGGCCTCGAAGGGCACCCCGATGGTCGAGCGCAGGTGCGGGAGGTCGCGCCCGATCAGCTGCTCCTGGAGCGCCTTGGTGGCCGTGGCGACCACCACCGTGCGACCCGACAGGATGGCGGGCACCAGGTAGGCGATCGTCTTGCCGGTGCCGGTGCCCGCCTGGACGAGCAGGTGCTCGCCGCTGGCGATGGCCCCGGCGACGGCGACGGCCATCTCGACCTGGCCCGGGCGCTCCTCGCCCGCCGGCAGGGCGGCGGTGACCGCGGCCAGGGCCCGGCGAACGTCCGGTGCCGCCTGGTCGTCCACCTCCGGACCCTACCGCCGCGCCAGCGCGGTCGATTGGAGCGCCCATCTCTCATCGCGATGTATCCCATCGGAAAGATTTGTTAGGAAGATGGGGGTCCGTCGGCGAAGATTGTGAACGGTCAGAGAACATCCGTCGAGCAAAACGATCCGGTCCGCGAGGTGGGCGGGGACCATGAAGGTGGCAACCATGGCAGAAGTCGTGTTCCTCAAGCCCCGTTGGACCCAGCAGGACTGGCTCAACGCCGCTGCCTGCAAAGGCCAGACCGACACCTTCTTCGCCCCCCATGGGGAGCAAGCAGAAGCGCGAGAGGCCCGCGAGGCCGTCGCCCGTGCCATCTGCATGTCCTGCGACGTGCTCCCCGACTGTCGGGACTACGCCCGCGAGCACCGCGAGCAAGGCTTCTGGGGCGGCGAGAACGACGACCAGCGCACCGAGGCCCGCCGACACGGCCGCCGCGGCGCCGTCGCCCTGCAGGCCTGACGCTCCTCCTGCCGCCTCTCCGTCGCTAGTCCGACCGGCGCAGGGGCTCCTCGAGCGGCAGGATCCAGTCCGCCGGGCCCCACCACAGCACCGGTTGCGAGGCCAGGTCGACCGTCGGGTCCACGATCGGCTGCGGGCGTCGCCCGTTGAGCGACACCGACGTCTCAGCCCGAACCTCGGCGCCGCCGTGCTGGGCAGAGAGGTGGCGGGCGAAGTGCACGAGGCGCTCCGGGTGGCCCGACAGGCGATACGCCTGCTTGGGACTCAGCTGCTCGGCCGGGTCGACGCGCCACGTGCGCCCGTCGGCGGCGGTCACCACGTAGGTGACGTCGCCTCGCTTGTCACGCAGCTTCATGTGCCATGAGAAGCGGTGGTGCTCCTCCGTCCAGCTCGGTGAGCCCGCCACGGTCAGGTGGCGCAGGGGAAGCAGCACCTGGAGCGCGACCCAGAGCCCGAGGGCGCCGACCAGCAGCGGCGACAGCCGTCGAACCCGGCCCCCGGCGGCCGGCTCTGGCCGGGGGGGCGCCTCCGCCGCGGGCGACCGCCAGCGGGCGAGGGCGCGCTCCGGCCAGGAGGGGTCGAAGAATATCGTGGTCGCCGCGATCATCAGCCACGGGAAGATGAACAGCCCGAAGAGCCAGACGTTGAGCAGGTGGAACCCGGTCACCACGACGTAGGCCGGCACCCTGGTGCGCCGGTGGAGGAGCAGCCACACCACCACCAGGTCGAGCACCAGGGACCCGTGGGCCATGAACCAGACCACGCCGTCGTTGGTCAGCAGCCCGTTGAGCCACCCGATGTCGGTGCGGCTCGCCAGCCACGCCCGGAGCGGTTCGCCCCGCAACCAGTCGCCGTTCAGCTTGGCGATGCCACCGAAGAAGTACGGCACACCCACCTGGAAGCGGAGCAGCCACACCACCCACGCCGGCACGGTCGACCGTCGCCGCTCGGGGTGCCGCTCGACATCGAGCGACCATCGCCCGTCGATCCCGGGCAGCACCGCCAGCAGCAGGGCGAGGAGCGAGATCAGGTACTCGTGGTTCTGGAAGAACGTCGAGTCGATCAGGAAGACGTAGGTGGTGAGGACGAAGAACGCCGCGGCCGCCCACCGGTACCAACGGCCCAGGGCGATGAGCACGCCGGTGATGCCCATGGCGACGTACACGAGGTACATGCCGGCGCCGGGGAGCGGCTGGACGAACGTGAGCGGGCCGTACGAGAAGTGGAACGACGTGTCGACGTAGTAGTCCCGCACCAGGACAGGCAGGTAGAGCAGGGTGTTGACGACCATCCCCACGCCGAACGCCATGCGCAGGAACGCCACCGAAGCCGAGCTGACGGGTCGGGTCGCTGCCTCGTGGAGGCGGGGTGCGAGGCGGCCGGGCGCGACGGGCACGCAACGATCGTAGGAGCCGCCGGGCACCGACGGAGGCGACACCGACGGCTGACCCCCAGCCCGCAGCAACGACTCGGCCGCCGTCCTCGGACGGCGGCTGCGCCGCGCTCAGGCCCCCTTGACCTCGGGACCCTTGACCTCGGGACCCTTGCCCTGCGGAACTGTGTCCGGCGGACCCTTGCCCTGCGGAACCGTGTCCGGCGGAACCAGGTCCTGCGGAACTGTGTCCGGCGGAACCAGGTCCTGCGGAACCTTGTCCACCGGGACCTCATCCTCGGGAACCTCGTCCACAGGAACCTCGTCCACGGGGTCCGTCTCGGTCACTTCGTCGATGGGGACGACCCCGGTCTCCGGGCCCGGGCCGGTCACCGTGCCATCACCGAGGTCCGGGTCGAGGTCGATCGGCGGGAGGGGCTCGTCTTCGAAGCGGGGCGGGGGCAGCTCGCGCTCGATCTGCGTGGGCGGCGCCAGCTCCGTTGGCTCGGGGCCGTCGACCGAGGCGACCGGCGCGGGCGCCGGCGCCGCGGGGGCTGAGGCTGGACCAGGCGCCTGAGGCGCCGGCGCCGAGAGCTCAGGCGCAGAAGGACCGAGCTCCGCGACGGGAGCATCCTGGATGCGGGAGAGCTCGCCGGCGGGGGGTGCCGCCGCAGGCGACGGGGCGGCCGCCGATGTGGCCGGCTCCGACGGGGCGGGAGCATCGCTCCCGGAACCGAGCTGCGCCGCCAAGGCGGCCACTCCGCTCACGCCGAGCACCAGAGCGGCGGCCGAGCCGATCACCCGGCGTCGCAGGAGCAGGGCACGAAGGCTCCGCGCCTCGTCGCGGGTGCAGCCCATCAGCTCGATGAGACGGTCCTCGATCTGGTCGGGATCGTCACCGACCACGGCCGCAAGGGCGTCGATGTCCTCGTCCCGGAGAGGGATACGCTTGCCCGGCTGGGCGCCGCGCACGTCGTACACCAGGGAGAGGTACGAGGCCAGGACGTCGGCCTCGTCGCCGAGGTCTGCTTCGCGCTCGCCCAGGCGGATCACGCGGGCGGCCTCGTCGACCACCACGGGGGTCCGGGGTGGGATCAGGGCGCTGCCCTCGACGCCGTAGGCCGTAGCCAGGCGGTCGTGATCGGCCACCGAGAGCAGCCGTCGGCCGTGCTCGAGATCGGTGATGGTCGCCACGGTCAGGCCGGTGCTGGCGCTGGCGTCGTCGACCGACAGCCCTACTGCCTCTCGCGCACGCTGGAGGTGCCAGCCAATGCGGGCAGGCGGCGTGCTGGCGACGTCGGTCACCGGGGCGAGCTCCATGGGTCTCAATCGGCCGGAACCGGCCCGGACTTGAGGATCTGGCGAATCGGTCAACGCATGCGCAGAGGCCCGCTCCGCTGGTTCGCGCCGCGCCGTCGCGAGCGATGTAGGGCCTCAGACCGCCACTTGGCCTCCGCCGCCCGCCGCTGTTCTTCTTCGACGTCGATCTCCTCCAGCGCCTGCCGGAGGTCCGCACGTTCCTGATCGTTCAGCACGTCGGGCTCCCCTCTGCCCCCACACCGACGGCCGTCTCTTGACCGCTCTTGGATCGTACGCACGGATGCCGGCAACCGTCTAGGGGCTCTTCGTCGCTTTCGATGGGTTTCTCCCGGTCGACTCACCGGCCGCCCCGGACCCCGTCAGACGCTCGACCCGGGCGTAGAGCGCCTTGAGGTAGGCGCCGTGCCGGAAACCGACGGGGTGATCGAGGGGGTGCCCGGTGCGCCGGATCTCGTCCAGCCGCCGGCCGGCGCCGGCGGCGGCACGGTGGATGGCCGGGAAGAGGTCGTCGGCCACAACCCGGCTCGAACACGAGGCCTGCACCAAGAGACCACTGTCGTCGACCAGGCGTACCGCCAGGTCGGTGAGGCGTGCGTAGGCCCGCATCGCCCCGGGCACGCTCGCCTGGTTCTGGGCGAACGACGGTGGGTCGACGACCACCACGTCGAAGCGCTCGCCGTCGGCCGCCAGGTCGGCCATCACCTCGAAGGCGTCACCGACGACCGTCTCGTGGCGACAGGCCGCCACCGTCGGGCGGTCGTGGTTGCGGGCCAGGTTGCGCCGCGCCACCGCCAGGGCCGGTGCGCTCAGGTCCACGCTGACGACGTGGCGGGCGCCTCCGGCCGCGGCGGCGAGCGAGAAGCCCCCCGTGCAGGCGAAGACGTCGAGCACCCGCCCACCACCGGCCATCGCGCCCACGAGGCGGCGGTTGTCCCGCTGGTCGAGGAAGTACCCGGTCTTCTGGCCGGCGACCACGTCGGCCTCGACCTCGAGGCCGTTCTCCCGGAACACCACCGGCCCACCAGGCGGGTCGCCGAGCACCACGGTGCCGTCGGCGAGGTCGTCGCCGCCAAGCCGCTGCACCACCCGGCTGAGGCGCAGGACCACCAGGTCCGGCCCGAGCAGCTCATCGAGCAACCGCACCACCATCGGCAGGTGGGGGATCCAGGCCACCGAGTACAGCTTGACGACGAGGGTGCTGCCGTAGCGGTCGACCACCAGGCCGGGGAGCCCGTCGTTCTCACCGTGCACGCACCGGTAGCCGGTGGTCTCGGCCGACGCCGCCAGCGGCGCGCGACGGTCGAGGGCGTCTTGGAACCGCTGCCGCCACCACGCCTCGGTGATGGGCTCGGGGGCCCCGTGGTGGAGCACCCGCACGCGAATGGGCGAGGTGGGGTCGTAGAGCCCGATCGCCTGGAAGCGTCGCTCGGCGTCGAAGACGACCGCCAGGTCCCCGGCCTGCCCCTCGCCGGTGACAGAGGTGATCGATGCCTCGAAGACCCACGGGTGGCCGCCACGGACCTGACGCTTGGCGTCGTCGGTGACCCGCACCGCCACGCGACGGTCGGCCGGCGGGGCCAGTCGGCGGAGGACCTCGCTCATCACGGACCCACGCTACGGCCGCGGGCATCGGCACGACGCAGGCCCGGCGGTGCCATCAACTTCTCTGCGCCTCCATCATGGCGCATCACATCGGTTGCAACCGTTGACAGGCCGCCGACCGCACCGATCACCCGTATAACGCCAGATAGCCGCGACTGCCGCCCGGCACCCAGGCGGCAATCGGGCACCCTGTGCGGGGCGATCTCTGCACGTTTGGACCTTTCGGTCAGGGCCAGAGGTCACAAGCATCGCCCGTGATCTTCACGCAACGAGCAAGCCGTGTCATGGTTGACATCTGATCCAATCGAGCCTTGGAGAAGCGACATGACCCAGGCTCTCTGTCTGCTGGCCGACCGTGCGCCCGACGACGACAGCCGCTGAGAACAGCATCATCGACCTGCGCGACGAGGTGCTCGCCCTCCGGAACCGGCTGGCGGCCAGCGATGCAGCCTTCGTCGCCCTCGTGCAGCGCAGCAGCGACGGCATGCTGGTCTTGGACGAGCACGGTGTGGTCCGCTTCGCCAACACCGCCGCCGTCGGGATGCTGCGGCGCTCGCAAGCCGAGCTGATCGGCGCCGAGGTCGGCTTCGCCGTGCTGGCCGGGGCGGTGTCGGAGGTGGAGCTGGTCCGACCCGGAGGGCACTTGGCGTATGCCGAGCTGCGGGTCGTCGACACCGAGTGGGAGGGGCGGCCCTGCCTGCTCGCCCTGCTCCGGGACGTCACCGACCGGCATCACGCTGACGTCGCTCTCGTCGACCTGGCCACCCATGACCAGCTGACCGGTCTTCCCAACCGGTTCCTGCTCGAGGACCGCCTGCGCGTGGCTCTCGACCGACTCGCTCGCCGGCCCGGCTCGGTGGCCCTGTTCGGGGCCGACCTTGACGACTTCAAGGCTGTCAACGACCGTTGGGGCCACGCCGCAGGTGACCTGGTCCTCATCGAGGCGGGCCGTCGCCTCCGTTCGGTGCTGCGCCCCGCAGACTCGGTCGCCCGTGTCGGCGGGGACGAGTTCGTGCTGCTCTGCGAAGGGATCGACCGCGCCGCCGCCACGGAGCTCACGGCTCGGATCGAGGCCTCCTTCCGCGAGCCGTTCCTCGTGAGCGGCGAGGCCTGCACCATCGGTCTGAGCACCGGCTTCGTCATCGCCGACGGTTCGGGCACGACTGTCGAGCACCTGCTGGATGCAGCCGACGAGCAGATGTACCTGCACAAGCGCCGCCCCCGGCCCGTTGCGGAGAAGGAGCGGCTCGCCCAGCCGTCACGGACCCCAGCTGACCCATCGCCACGGCTACGGATGACTGCTGGAAAGGTAGGGAGTGCTGTGACCGCGGAGTACCAGTTCACGCTGTACGTGTCGGGAACCACCGCGGTCTCCGCGGCCGCCAAGTCGAACCTCGACCGCTTCTGCGCGGAGCTCCTGCCCGCCGGCGCGTACGCCATCACCTCCGTTGACGTCCTCGAGGCCCTCGACGAGGCCGACGCCGCACGCATCCTGGTGACACCCACGCTCATCCGGACCCAGCCCCCGCCCGTCCTGAGAGTCATCGGCGACCTGTCCGCCACCAGTCAGCTCGCCGAGGCTCTCGGCCTGCCCGGTACCTCCGATGTCTGACCCGACAGCGACAGCCGCCCCGCAGCCTCTCCCGGGTGCGCTGCCGATGCTGCCGAGCGGCATCCGCGGGCTGGACAACATCTGCGCCGGCGGCCTGCCGGAGGGTGAGGTCACCCTGCTGACGGGGGCCGCTGGCACCGGCAAGTCCGTCCTGGCATCGCAGTTCCTGGCCGTCGGGATCCGCGACTTCGCCGAGGCGGGCGTCTTCGTCACGCTCGACGAGCAGCCCGCGAAGACCCGCCGCTTCATGGCCAGCCTCGGCTGGGACATCGCCTGCTGGGAGGCCGCCGGCACGTGGGCGTTCCTCGACCTCTCACCGAGCGACGACCGGGAGCTCGTGATCAGCGAGGACGTGGACTTCAGCTTGCTGATCACGCGGATCGCCAACGCCGTGAACCGGGTCGGGGCCAAGCGCGTGGTGGTGGACTCGATCACCAACCTGCTGACACGGGTGGGGAACCAGCCCCGCGTCCGAGCCGAGGTCCATCGGCTCGTGAGGAGCCTCGAGCAGCTGGACGTGACCGCCGTCGTGACCGCGGAGCGCGACCACGCCGATGCAGCGCGCCTCGATGTCGAGGAGTTCGTGGCCGACAACGTCCTCATCCTGCGGAACACCCTCGAGAACGGGGTCCGGCGCAGGACCGTGGAGGCGCTCAAGCTCAGGGGCACTCCACACCTCACCGGCGAGTTCCCGTACGCGATCCGGCCGGGTGAAGGTGTCGTCATCGCCTCCCTCGCGGAGCTGGAGCTGACGCATCCGTGCTCGGACACCCGGATCAGCCTCGGCAACCCCGATGTCGACGACATGTGCCATGGAGGTGCCATGAAGGACTCGGTCATCCTGGTCTCCGGCCCAACGGGTACTGGGAAGTCGTTGCTGGCAATGGAGTTCGCCGCCGCGGCCACCGACGACGACGGCCGCTGCCTCATGATCAACTTCGAGGAGAGCGCCCAGCAGCTGACCCGCAACGCCCGAGGTTGGGGCCACGACCTCGACGCGCTGCAGGCCGACGGCCGGATCCGCCTGCTCTGCCAGTACCCGGAGTCGGCACCAGCCCCCACCCACCTCATCCAGATCCTGCGAGTCGTCGACGAGTTCCAGCCCACCCGGGTCGTGGTCGACAGCATCTCCGGCGTCCAGCGGGCGTCCTCCGAGCTGGTCTTCCACGAGTTCTTGCTCGGCCTCACCTCGGCCCTGAGGGCGAGAGGGATCACCTCGCTGATGACGACGACGACGCCCTCGCTGCTGGGCGGGCCCTCCGCCAGCGGAGTCGAGGCCTCGACGCTGCTCGACATGATCATCCTGCTGCGCTACATGGAGCTGTTCGGCGAGCTGCGTCGCGGGATCTCCATCCTGAAGCTGCGCGGGTCGGACCACTCCAAGGCCATTCTGGAGTTCACCATCACCGATCACGGCTTGAGGATGGGCGCCCCGCCCCCGGCCGCGACGGGCATCCTTGCCGGCCAGCCGCTGATCGCAGACCCGAGCGGACCGGGCGCGGCCGACACCGCGACCTCCGACGCCTGACCTGTCCGGTCAAGACGCGGGCCGGCGACAGCTGCATGAACAGCCCCTCGCTCGCGAGGCACCAGCACCGGAACGCAGAGAGCCCGGCCGGGTGGCCGGGCTCTCGGTATTTCGGGAAGAGCTCACCCGGTACTTCGGGATCACTTCGTGGCAGCCCGTACGGGATTCGAACCCGTGTCTCCACCTTGAGAGGGTGGTGTCCTAGGCCCCTAGACGAACGGGCCGTGCGCTAGGCGAACGACGACGATACCAGAGGGCACGCCACCTCCCAGATTCGGCCGGCGCCGTAGGGTCGGCCCATGGACGTGCTCCTGACCGAGACGGCGTGGCGACGCTTCGGCGACGGGCTGGCGCGGGTCGCGCCCGACGCCCGACCGCTGCGGATGCTCGACGACGGCAGCATCGTCGCAGGCCCCGAGGGGGTCAGCGTCGAGTGGGACGACGCCGCACCGGAGGTGGTGTGGGCCACCGCCGACCTCTTCGACGAGGGCGCACCCCTGCGGCCGTTCTTCGGCTTCCTGCGGCGGTGCGAGTCGATGTCTTGGCTGCAGTCACCCGCTGCCGGGGTCGACGCACCCGTCTTCGCCGAGGTGGTGCGACGTGGTGTGCGGCTCACCAACGCCCACGTCACCCACATCCCCATCGCCGAGCACGTCCTGCGATCCGTGCTCGCCCACTACCAGCAGGACCATCGCTGGCGGGCCGCCCAGGCCGAGCGGGAGTGGCGGCGCCACGACTTCCGGGAGGTCCACGGCACCACCTGGCTGGTGATCGGGGTGGGAGCCATCGGTGGAGCGGTGGCCGAACGAGCCCGAGCCTTCGGCGCACAGGTCATCGGCGTCCGCCGCCGCCCCAGTGGCGACGAGCCCGTCGACGAGATGGTCGGGCCCGACGCGGTGACCGCAGCACTCCCCCGTGCCGACGTGGTCGTCCTCAGCGCACCCGCGACCCCGGACACCGAGCGCATGGTCGACGCCGGCTTCCTCGACGCCATGAAGAGGGCGTCGGTGCTCGTCAACGTCGGGCGTGGCTCGCTAGTCGACGAGGAGGCGCTGCTGGAGGCTCTCGACCGGGGCGTCCCGGAGGTCGCGGTGCTCGACGTCACCGCCACCGAGCCGCTCCCCGACGACAGCCCGCTCTGGGGCCATCCCTCGGTCGTCCTCACCCCCCACAACGCGGCCGGCGGCACCGGCCGACATGCCCGGTTGGCCGAGCTGTTCCTCGACAACCTGGCCCGCTACCGGGATGGACGCCCCCTCCACCACGAGGTCACCGAGGGCGACCTGCCCGACTGAGGGGGGTCGGCCACCGTCAGCCCCGGTACCGGTCGGTGAGGCTGGCGATCGAGGGCGCGCCCTCGGGGACGGCCCACTGCGCCACCTTGATCACCGTGATGACGCTGTCGGCGCCAGCCGCCAGGCACGCGTCGTGCACCCGCCGCAGCAGGGGCCACACCTCGTCGGGCTCGCCCTCGACCGTGGTGCCGAGCGCGCCCACCTCGAAGGTGAGGCCCGACGCTTCGATCACCGCGATGGCAGCGTGGACGTAGGCGTAACGCTCCTCGTCGGTGCCCGTCGGCCGGGGCAGGCAATGGATCTCGGTGATCACGTTGGCTCCTCTCCGCGGCCACCATGATGTCCCTTGCTGTTGCGCGTCACCGTAGAGGCCGACGCCGTGCGTCAACGCATCCAGCTCGTGGCTCGGGGCCGCTTCCAGGCGGCTGACGAAGATCAGGGGAGGATCGTGTGCTTCTCCAGCCGTTGTCCTGGGAGCCGAGTCGTGCGGATGATGTCGGAGATCGTTGCGACGGCGTGTGGGGAGTGCCATTCCTGGGATGGCTTCTCCAGACCCCAGCCTTCGCCGATGGCGACCGCGGCATGTACCGGCAGGCCGTCTCGGTCGCGCCAAACGAGGACCGTGCCTGCATCACTCAGATTGCCGCCCTTTCGGCACGCGGAGTCGAGCCACTCCCCGAAGGGCTCGACGCTGTCGCATGCACCACTGTCGTCGCTACCTGCAGCCGTCATCACGGTGCTGAAGCAGCACGAGCTGCTGCCCTGCGGCCATGTGCCGGCCACCGCCTGCGCGTTCGGGAGGATGTCTTCGCAGCGCCGCCAGACCGAGTTGGAGACCTCTGCGTGCCGGCTCGGGAGCCGATCGGCGGACAGGAGGCGATCGAGGATCCCGATCGGGTCCGTCGCGACGAGACCGGGCCACCAGACGAAGCGGTGGCCGTCTGCTTCTCGCCGGAGCGCGGTCGGGTCGAGCAGGTCACGCCACCCGCGGACGGACGGGACACCGCCGACTCCTGGAGGGTTGCCGCTTCGTCGGGTCACCTGCTCCCGTACGAGTGAGGCCCGAACAGGCTTCGGGAGCCCATGGAACCGTTCATCCGACAGCCAGAGCAGCTGCGACCCAGGGGCCACGGCCCAGAGCCGGAACGTGTCTCGGAGCTCAGGGGTGATGACACCGCTGTCCCCCTCGAGCTCTTGCCACCGCGCATCCGTACCGACGATGAAGGGTTGGGGGTCGGGCGCGAGCCAGCCACACCAGAGCTCCACGAGGTCTGGGGGCACGTCCACGCCAAGGATCACGACCACTGCTGATCAGTCGTCGGAGCTGAGGCAGGCAACAGCTCCATCCGCCAGACGCTACGCGACCACCCCCGAGAGGGTGACCGCGATCAGGCCATCTTCAGGAGCTCTGGACCTCCGAAATCGTTGTTGTCGACGACCACGGTGGCAGCGGACGCCGGCCCCACGGTGTCTTCGTAGGTGCGCCACCCGTCTCGGTACCGTGGCCAGCGAGCGCGTGCGAGACGAGTCCGTCGAGTCCGGCTGGCACAGGTACAGCCTGCCGCATGTGACGATGGACGCCGTGCTCATCTGGTTTGCGATCCTCGCTCTCGCTGCGTTCGTGCTGATCAAGCTGGTCGGCCGGCGCTCCGGCACGCTGAGGTCCACCCGAGGAGAGAGCAGGACCGTCGAGGGCGGATCCGGTGCTCTGGCCGTCAGGGACTTGGGCTGGTCGGTCTTGACCGGCGTGGCTGGATCATTGGTGTCCATCGGTGCGGGTTTGTTGGCCACCGCGGTCACGTTCGATCCGGACGAAGGTGCGACATTCATCGTGATCTGGTTCTGGTTGGCAGGTCCACCGGTCTCCGCCGTCGCCATGGCCACGGTGGTACGGCTCCGACATTGGGATCCACCGGCCGTCGGCGTGCACGCTGTCGTCGCATTCCTTGTTTGCGTGCTTTGCGGGCTCGTCGCTCTCGGAGCCGTAAATCCTCGCTTCTCCGCACCGCCGACCATCGACCGCCCGCCGACGACCGATCTCGGTCCGACCACACCCAACATGCCCTCCTCGACGGAAGGATGAAGGTCCGCCGCCCCAGCCCGCCAGTTCAGGACAGCGCGGCGGTCGTGAGGGTCGCGACGAGGGGCCGGGTGATCTGCCCGCCGAACTCCTGGTCGATCAACGCTTCCATGTCGTCGAGCAGGCCCAGCCGCTGTGATGGGGCCATCATCTGCGTCCCCGAGTACGAGAGCATGAGCTTCCGGTACTCGGCTGCGGTGTACGTCTGATCCCAATCCCAACGGTGCACAGCGACCTGGTGGAAGCGCCCGTCATCTTCCAGGACGTTGCGCATTTGCGGATCCACAGCGTCGCGACCCGGGGCAGGTGGGCCACGGTGCCCCTCTCCGCATCGTTCGTAGATCGGCGTGGCGGCGTCGAAGAAGCCCTGGTCCACAGCAGAGGTCACCTGGATCAGATCGACGATCGCAACGACTCCTCCAGGTCGCAGCAGGAAGGCCGGGCGGTCCGTCTGCGCCGGCGAAGAGATCCAGTGATAGGCCGTGGCGGAGAACAGCGCGTCGGCGCTCGATGCCGGCAGCTCAATCTGCTCGAAGTCGCCCACGCTCACCTGAAGCCGGGTCGAGGGCAGCGTTCGTCGGAGCTTCGCAGCCGTCTCTGGGCCGATCTCCACGGCATGGACCGACGCTCCCCGAGCAAGAAGATCCTTGGTTGCCTGGCCAGTTCCGGGACCGACCTCCACGATCGTTGGCGACGACGGGAGCCTCTCGAACAGGACGTCGAACAACGCGACGGGATACGAGGGACGGATCTCGTCGTAGATGTCCGGGACTTCGTTGAACGACAGCCGCTTGTCCGCTGGCGTCACCCCGCAGGAGAAACGAATCTCGCCTGATGAGGCTCATCTGGCTTCCGCCAGGCGAGGCGAACCGCCTTCACGCCGACGAACGTCCAGATGGACAACATCACGAGGCCCGGGATCGCGAATGCAGACAGGATCAGTAGCTGGGCAAGGCTCCCGTCCCGCGGCCCGCCGACTATGGCAACCTGCACCACCACCGCCAGGCACCACCACAGCCCCAGCAGAAAGAACGGCGTTGCGAAGAGGAACGCAACAGCCCATCGCGCAGCCTTGCGCGCATCTCTCGCCTCGGTAGGTCCCACCATCGCCGCCATGATGCCAGGTCCGGGACCCACAAAGCCGTTCCGACGCCAGGACCGATCCCCAGCAGCGGCACCTTCTCGTGCCGACCTTGCTTGCCGTTCGCAGTAGTTTCGCAGTATGTTCGCAGTGGATTCGCAGGAGGGGGCATGACCCGGTTCTTCCGACACGGCGAGCTGCCGCTGGTCATCATGGCGTTGTTGACCCGTCAGCCCATGCACGCCTACCAGATGCTCGGCGCGCTCGATGACCTCTTCGGTGACGCCTATGAGCCCTCAACGGGGACGGTGTACCCGGCGGTCGCCGCCCTGGAAGAGGCCGGCCTCATCGCCGGGGAAGCGCACGAGCGGCGCACCGTCTACCACCTCACCCCGCTCGGCAAAGAAGCCCTCGAGGACCGCCAGGACCAACTCGCCCGGCTCGAGCTCCGTACCGGCGTGCGCACCCAGGATCAGGACCTGGACGCCACACTCGTCCGCTTCACCGAAGCCGTGCGCGCACTCGCCGGCCACGTGCAGCGAACCACGATCGAACGGGTCCTCACGACTGCTCTGGGACGCCTCGAGCACGCAGCCACAAAGGAGACCAGCCGCTCATGACCAGCTCTCACGAGGCCTTTGATGAAGCAGCAGCCCGCGAGGCCGAGCTGCGAGAACAGCACGAGCGAGCAACCCGAGCGCCCCGCCTGCCTGCGCGCGACACCGCCAACGGGACCGTCGCGGGTGTCTGCGCAGGCATCGCCAACCACTTCGAGGCCGACGTCCGCTTCATCCGGCTGCTCGCGGCACTCGGGCTCCTCGTCTCCGCAGGTGTTGTCGGCGTCGCGTACCTCACGCTCTGGGCACTGATGCCAGCCGAAGGCGCGCCCCCCGGGAGGGCAGCGCCGTCAGCGCAACGCACGCCCCTCCTGCTCCTCTCCGTGCTGTACTTCCTCGTGCTCCTCTGGCCCCTCGTCTGGCTGATCCTGTAGCCGAGCCGTCGGACCGCAAGGACGCCCATGACTCGGGTGCTAACGGCGAAGATGTGGCTCGGGGGGGGAGGACTCGAACCCCGACGGCGCCCGTCCGCCCTAGGTCGCCCGGTCCGCAGAACGCTGTAACCGTCCGGGGTTCCGGCCTCTCGCCCCCGTCCCCACGATGTGTCGTCCGAGGTTGTCCGGGTGAGTCCGTGACCACCGTGTGACCACGAGGCGCCTCGGGGTCGGCACCGGGTGGGGGGCGCTCAACCGCGCCGCCCCTCGGCTGCCTTCCGCTCTCTCGATCCTCGGCGGAAGGCAGCCGGCAGGTAGCCAACGATGAGGAAGGTGACGGCAAACCGCCACGAGAAGTCGATGGCCTGAGCAAAGCCGGCCCCCTCACCCAAGTAGGGGTCCCTGACACTCCCGTAGGCGGAGAGCGCCGCCATGATGACTCCGAACCAAAGCAACCAGTCCCTCCACACCGGCCGATCAAACACGGGCTCACGTGCGGGGCCAGCCGGTCCCTCGGTTCGCATGGCGGCACCCTAAGCTCGCGGGGGCGTCACGGT
>DATKDW010000053.1 GCA_035512495.1 Acidimicrobiales bacterium | reverse complement strand
AGCGCGTCCATGAAGCAAGGGGACTCTCCCTTCCAGCTTCCTGGCACGGACGACCTCCGCGGCGTGACCTTCGAGGCCTTCGTCGGTAGCCAAGTCCGCCTACGCGCTCGGGTGTCCTACACGGACACCGATGGTGGCGTCATCCTGCCCGGTTACCGAGTGAGGGTCCGCGACTGGGTGGTCGTCCGGTGAGCGGGCCGGTCGTGGATCGGGTCCAACGACCGCCGCCTCGCGGTTCTCCGCCCCGACCTCCCCGAGCGCTGCGAAGGAGCGGCGATCGTCGGGAGGCTCTCTCTAGACGGGGGAGGTGCGGTACCGATCATCTCGCCTGACCAACTCCCAATCGAACCCCACAACTCAACCAACCAGACCGAAACAAAAAGGAGAGAGCAATGTCGAACACGCTCAACCAACTGAAGCGCGAGGAGGGGTTCACCCTCATCGAGCTCATGATCGTGATGGTCGTCCTGGGGATCCTTGCCGGCATCGTGATCTTCGCCGTCGACCCCTTCGAGACGGCCGCCACCAACGCGAAGGCCGGAGCAGATGCCGACATCTGCGCGACCGCTGCCGCCGCAGCGAAGGCCGGGGGAGGCACTGCCAACGACTACGTCGAGGGCAGCCCCTGCTAGAGCACCGGAGGACCCGTTGATGTAGTGCGCATGGAGCCCGGGACTGCGTCTCGGGCTCCACACGCGTTGCACGGGACCACGGTCAAGCGTCATCAACGCTGTGTCGCTTGCCGGCGACGAAGCCCTTCCGCCAGCTGTAGTCGCCTGACGCCACGACGAAGACCACGCCGACGAGACCGAGTGCAGCGCCGGCAACCCAACGGCCGTTCCCGGCGGACATCCCGCCGAGCCAGAGCGCGACGACGCCTACCCATGTGTCAGCCCTCGCCAGGCCTCTCTGCATGGCGAGCCGGACTCTCGAGAGCACACTCCGCATCGCGCCAGCCTCGCGCGAAGCGAGCCCGTCCTACCGCACGATCTCCATGCGTAGCCCCTCGTCGTCCCACTCGGGGTCCTCGGGGATGCGGGTCAGGGCCCGGGCCACCACTCGTCGGCAAGTCCAGAGGCAGGCGGCGGCGTCGAGCAGATGCCAGCGCTTGACGCCCGGCAGCTTGGCGTCGACGAGGCGCTCGATGCCCGGGATCTTGTTCTTCAGCACCCCATAGCGCTCGGTCATGCCGATGCGGTCGCGCTTGGGGTAGCGCATGGGCTGGTCGCCGTTGAGCTGGTAGAAGCTCATCTCTGGGTGGATCTCGAAGATGGTCCGCTGCCGGTAGGACGCCACCTCGGCGTCGACCTCGGCGATGCGGGGCAGCCTGCCCCACGTGACCGGGCTCAGCCGCCCGCACATGCGAGCCGCCTCCTTGTACGAGGACGCCGTCAGCGCCGGCCGGATGGGCGGGGTGAGGATGGCGCCGCTGCGAGGCCATCCGAGGAGGCGGCGGGCTTCACGGTCGCACGAGCGCCCACCGTCGACCGGTTCGGTGTGCAGGCCGATCGGCGCGTCGAGGGCGATGGCGCGAAACGGCGGCCGGTAGTCGAGGACCTCGGCGAGGGTCTCGAACACCTCCGGCTCGTTCGGGTACATCTGGATGCCCTGGAGCTTGGCGCTGGCCACCAGCCAGCCCCGCTTGAAGGGGATGACGCTGGCGAGGAGGTCGTAGGGGACCGGGGAGCCACCCCGGCCGCCCGGGCGGCCGGGACCACCCATCAGCGACGGCGGCGGAGGCTGCGGCGGCCGGCGCCCCCGTTGGAGGCGACGGCCAGCTCGGCCCCGGTGGTGGGGTCGTCGGCGGCGAGGTCGTCGTCATCGGTGGGCATGAGCCCACCCTGGTCGATGGGCGGCCCGCTCGCGTCGGCGCCTGCTGGCGCCATGGCCAGGGCCATGGACACGTGGCGGTGCAGCTCCTTCGGGTGGACGGTGTAGCCCAGCGCCGTCTCGATGTCGACGCTGCCGTCGTCCACCAGGTGGGCCAGCGACTCCTCGAGGGTCTGCATCCCCTCCGACTGGTGGGTGGAGACGATGTTGCGCAGCTGGCGGGTCTTGCCCTCGCGGATGAGGTTCTTCACCGCGTGGTTGGCCCGCATCACCTCGAAGGCGGCCACCAGGCCACCCCCGGCCTTGGGGAGCAGGCGCTGGTAGATCGCCGCGGCCAGGGTGGCCGAGAGCTGCACCTGGATCTGGTCGCGCCGCTCGGCCGGGAAGACGTCGACGATGCGGTCGAGGGCTTGGGCGGTGTCGTTGGTGTGCAAGGTGGCGAAGACCAGGTGCCCGGTCTCGGCCAGGCTCAGTGCTGCACTGATGCTCTCGGGGTCGCGCATCTCACCGAGAAGCAGCACGTCGGGATCCTCCCGCAGCGCAGCCCGGAGGGCGGTGGCGAAGGTGTCGGCGTCGGGGCCGATCTCGCGCTGGTTCACCGCGGAGAGCTTGTGCTCGTGGAGGTACTCGATCGGGTCCTCGATGGTGATGATGTGGCAGCGCCGGTTGGTGTTGATCCAGTCGATCATCGACGCCAGGGTCGTGGACTTGCCCGAGCCGGTGGGTCCGGTGATGAGCACCAGGCCCTGCGGGAGGCGGACCAGCTCGTCGGCGATGTCGGGCAGGCCCAGCTCCTCGAAGCCGGGGATCACCTGGGGGATGAGGCGCAGGGCGATGCCGAACGAGCCCCGGGCCCGGTAGACGTTGCCCCGGAAGCGGCCCTCGTCCTCGAAGTCGAAGGCGAAGTCGAGCTCCTTGTGGCGGTCGAGGTCGTCGTGCAGCGCCGGCGACAGCACCGCCTTCACCAGCTTCTCAAGCCCGGCAGATGTCAGCGGCTCGGCATCGGGGATGGGTCGGAGGGCGCCGTCGATGCGCACCAGCGGCGGGGTGCCGGGGCTGAGGTGCAGGTCGGTGCCGCCGTGGTCGCACGCGTAGCGCAGGTGCGGGGCGAGGGGCTTGGGGTCGGCAGAGAGCATGTGATCACCAGCTTTGGTCGTCGGTCAGGGCAGGCGGTTCGTCGCGTCCCAGCCGCGTCGCCCGCCGTTCGGTCGCGACGCAGCGCTCGTCGAGCAGGTCGATGATCTCGTCGATGCCCTCGACGGCGATCGGGACCGTCCCGGTGAGGTCGATGACCACGCCCTCACCGGCGTCGCCTTGCGTGTTGGGCAGGCGGATCACCAGGGGGGAGCGCACCCCCGGCGGTAGCTCCTCGGTGGTGAGGATGGCATCGAAGTCGCCCACGAGCGCGTGCAGATCCCGGGGATCGAGGTAGACCACCTCGTCCTGGCCCGCGGCGTCGAGCAGGTGCCGGAACGTGTCGCCCAGGACGTTGGGCTCCATGGCGACGAGGACTCGATAGCGATCTGGCACCTCCGAAGTGAAGCGCGGCGGGGGCGGCGGCCGATCCACCAAATCTGGGGATTCTCGAGTTCGTGGCACCGCACGCCCGTCCTCGGCAAGACTCCGACCCGATGGGTGCCGAGGCGGAGCCGGAGAACACCAGCATCCTCCTCGTCGAGGACCACGTCGTGCTGGCCGAGGCCATGGCCCTGGCCCTGCGCCTCCGGGGCTTCGGTCAGCTCGTAGCGCTGCCGGCGGACGAGCTGGACCACCAGTCGGTCCTGGCCGCCGCCGACCGTCACCAGCCGTCGGTGGTGCTGCTCGACCTCCACCTCGGGCACGACCGGTCGGGCATGCCGCTCATCGAGCCGCTCACGTCCCGGGGGGCGTCGGTGATGATCCTCACCGGCAGCCAGGACCACGCCCAGCTCGCTCGCTGCCTCGAGCTCGGCGCCAACGGGGTGTTCGACAAGTCGCGGCCCCTCGACGAGCTGGTGGACGCCCTCCACGCCGCCGCCACCGGCCAGACCGTGTTGACGCCCGAGGAGCGCAACGAGTACCTCTCCGAGCTGCGGCGTCAGCGGAACGAGAACGAGGCGCGCCTCGCCCCTTTCCGCGCCCTCACCGCCCGGGAGGAGGAGGTCCTCACGGCCGTTTGCGACGGGCTGTCGGCCGAGGCCATCGCCGAGGAGCAGTTCGTCTCCGTGGCGACGGTGCGCTCCCACATCAAGTCGGTCCTCAACAAGCTCGGCGTCAACAGCCAGCTCGCCGCGGTGGCGCTCGTCCGCCGCTCGGGCTGGGGCCGGACCAGGCGGGCCACTGACCGCGGCTGAGACGTGCCGGAAGCCGCCTGCCCGCCACGTGGTGGAGAAGACGGCGCGCATTCATCAATTCTGATGTCGATCACGTGGGGACGACCGACCACCCTGAGTGATCCCGAGGCCCACTCGCCCCACCTCCAGGAGTCGTCGATGATGACGCACGATCGTGAAGTCAGCCCGAGCGGTACCACTGCAGGTGAGCGCGACCCCTCGCCGACCGGTACCACCGCGGAGCGGCGACGCCTCGACCGCCGGGTCGTCGCGCGGTCAGAGGGGACCTCCTGCGCCGGGTTGGCGGTGCCGGAGGACGGGCCCCGGCCGGCGTGCGCCGTCGTGGTCGTCGACGATCACGCCGTGCTGGCCGACGCCATCGTCCGGGCGCTACGCCGGGAGGGCTTCGCCGCCGCCGCCGTGGACCCCTCGACCCCCGATGGGATCATGGAGGCGATCGCCGGTCTCGGGCCCACCCTTGCCCTCGTCGACCTCGACCTCGGGTTGTCGGAGATGAGCGGCTTCGACCTCATCGGCCCCCTCCGTGAGCAGGGCGTCGACGTGGTGGTGCTGTCGGCGTCGGATGACCAGCTCCTGAAGGCGGCCAGCATCGAGGAGGGCGCCCGCGGGCTCCTCTCCAAGGCGGTTGCCTTCGAGGAGCTGCTCGAGGGCGTGAAGCTCGCCGCTCGGGGGGAGCTCGTCCCCGACCCTCTGGTCGCCGACGAGCTGCGCCGGTTGCTGCGGGAGCACCGCCGGGAGCACGCGAGCCAGCTGGCGCCGTTCGAGCGGCTCAGCCCCCGAGAGCGCGTGGTGCTCGCGCTGCTCGTCGACGGCATGTCGGCCGAGACCATCGCCGAGGCGTCCTACGTCTCGATCGCGACCGTCCGCAGCCAGATCCGCGGCGTGCTCACCAAGTTGGGCGTGAGCTCACAGCTCAGCGCCGTCGCCGTGGTCAAGCGCTGCGGCTGGTCGGGCGACGAGCGCACCCCGATGGTGCGCTACTCGTCCACCCTGTCGCTCTGACCCTTCCCCGAACGGGAGAGATCAGGGCTCCGACCGCAGGATCATGAGCCCGGCACGGCGACCTTCGTCGCCGTCGTCAGCGGGCTCGGTGCCGTCGCCCTGGTGGCGAGCGACCAGCTCGTGCAGGCGCGACAGGGTGACCGTCTCGTCGACGAGCAGCTCGGCGGCGATCGCCTCGAGCAGGTCGGAGGCCCGGTGCACCAGGGCCCGGGCGGCGACCAGCGAGTCCTCGAGGAGGCCGTTGATCGCCTGCTCGACGTCGCTCGGGAGGCCCTCGGCGGCCTCGTAGCCGACGTGGGCGACCCCCTTCCGACCCATGGCGAAGCGGGTGACCATGTGGGTGGCGAGGGTCCGTGCCGAGGCGTAGTCCAGCGAGGCGCCGCTGGTGAAGTCGCCCTGGAGGAGGAGCTCCTCGCCGCTCCTCCCGCCCATCGCCACGATGAGCCCGGCCCGTGCCTGGGCCTGGCTGACCAGCTGGTCGTCGCTTGCGGTGAGCCAGGTGGTGCCGCCCGTCCCCCCGCGGGGGACGATGGTGACCTGCACGGGGTCGTCGGTGTCGGGCAGGAGCAGGGCGCACACGGCGTGACCGGCCTCGTGCCACGCCACGATCCGCCGGTCACGGTCGCTGACCACCACTGACGGTCGCTCCCGGCCGAGGACGGTGGTGGCGAGAGCGGCGTCGAGGTCCCGTCCGGTCACCACTTGGTGGCCGGCGCGCGTCGCCACCAGGGCGGCCTCGTTGACGAGGACGGCGAGGTCGGCGCCCGTCATCCCCGCTGTGCGGCGGCCGAGGTCGACGAAGTCGATGTCGTCGGCGAGCTTGTGGCGATCGGAGACGATCTCGAGGATCCGGGTGCGCCCCCGGCGGTCGGGTGGCGGCACCGGGATCGTCCGGTCGAACCGGCCGGGCCGCAGCAGCGCCGGGTCGAGGAGGTCGACCCGGTTGGTGGCGGCGAGGACGATCACGTTCGACGGCGTGAAGCCGTCCATCTCCACCAGGAGCTGGTTGAGGGTCCGCTCCCGCTCGTCGGTGTCACTGCCGCCCCGCGCGTTGCGCGACCTGCCCACGGCGTCGATCTCGTCGATGAAGACGATGGCGCGGTCGCGTCGCCGTGCCAGCTCGAAGAGGCGCCGCACCCGGGCTGCCCCCACACCGGCGAACGTCTCGACGAAGTCGGAGCCCGAGATGGCGAAGAACGGCACTCCCGCCTCGCCGGCGACCGCCCGGGCCAGCAGCGTCTTGCCCGTCCCCGGGGGGCCGGTGAGCAGGAACCCCCGTGGCGCTCGTGCGCCCGAAGCGGCGAAGCGCTCCGGGTGGTTGAGGTAGTCGCGGGCCTCGGCGAGCTCGGCGACCACCTCGTCGATCCCGCCGACGTCGGCGAACCGGGTGGTGGGGATCTCCGCCTCACGACCCCGCGAGAACGCGGCGGCACCGGAGCGCATGTGGCGCAGGTAGAGCAGGAGGATGGCGACGATGAGCATGAGGGGGAGGAACGACACGCCGAGGCGGACCAAGATCGACGTCTGGGGAGTGGGCTCGACCGTGACCTCGGCGCCCACGTCGATCAGCCGGCGCGAGAGCTCGGCGCCCAGCGTCGTCGGGTAGGCCGCCCGCTGACGGAGGCCGCTGTGGCGCTCGATGACGACGGTCCGGGCGACGTCGTCGATCCTCGCCGACGCCACGTGACCATCGTCGATCGCCCGGTCGATCTCGTTCAGGTTGACCTCGGCCGGCTGACCGGGCTCGGGGAACGCGATGAGGATCGCGACGCTGAGCACCGTCGCGACCCCCAGGGCGACGATGAAGCCGCCGCGGGCGCGGCCTCCGAAGTAGGTGCGGCGGATGGCGCGGTGGGTCCACTCGAAGGCAGGCACGGGCCTGGGAATCGTCACCTCTGCAGCACACCGCACCTGAAACGACGGCGCATCATCGATCTTGAGGAACGCCGTTTCATCAATGCTGCCGATGACCAAAATGGCTCACCGAGCACACCATGGCGGTGCAGGTCCGCAGTGGGCGGGCGATGCACAACTCAAGGAGTCGGTCCATGAAGCTGTTCGTGTTTCTCCAGTCCTACCTCATCGCCACCGTCGCTTCGCTCAAGAGCGAGGAGCGTGGCGCAACCATGGTTGAGTACGGCCTCATGGTCGCCCTCATCGCCGTCGTCTGCATCGCCGCCGTCACCCTCATCGGTACCAACTTGGCCGCCAAGTTCACCACGGTCGCCAACGCTGTCAACTAGTAGCGCACTCTCGGGGCCTTCGGATCCAGCTGATCCGAAGGCCTCGCCGAGTTCATGTCGACCTATCGGGGTGAGGAGGTGGTGAGCAGTGTGTGACGAGTCGCACGAGGAGTCGTCTGAAGCCGGGGCGACCATGGTTTCCATGACCGGTCCCCTTTCGGAGCGAGGTCGCGACGAGCGAGGAGCGGCGATGGTCGAGTTCGCCCTCGTGTTGCCGCTCCTCGTCCTCCTGGTCTTCGGGATCATCGAGTTCGGCCGGGCCTACAACGCCAAGGTCTCCCTCACCGGTGCGGTGCGGGAGGGGGCGCGGGTGCATGCCCTGGCCGATGGAGATCCCGTCGCAGTCACCCGTCAGGCGGCCCCCACCCTCAAGACTCAGGACATCGCCGTCACCACCTCGGCGAGCCCCTGCACCAGCGGGGAGCCGGCCACGGTGACGGCGAGCTATCCCTTCACCTACAGCATCCCGTTCTTCGGTGAGGGCACCATCACGATCCAAGAGTCAGGGGTCATGCGATGCGGAGGGTGAAGGACGAGCGAGGAGCGGCCGCCGTCTTCATGGCGTTCTTGCTTGTCGCCCTGATCGGCATGGCGGCCCTGGTCGTTGATGTCGGGGCCCTGTACCAGGAGCGGCGAGAGCTGCAGAACGGCACTGACGCCGCCGCCCTCGCCATCGCCGAGGAGTGCGCGCTCGGGCTCATCCCCTGTGTCTCGGGGGTGACCATCGACGGCATCGCCGCCGAATACGCCAGTGCCAACGCCGGTGATGGGATCTCCGACGCGGCGATCGATCTCGACGACTTCGACCCCACCGGTCGCGTGACGGTGATCGGCACCACACGGGACGGCGCCAGCGGTCAGCCCTTCCTGAGCCACCTCTTTGCTCCGATCCTCGGGATCGACAGCTCGACGGTGGAGGCGCGCTCGACCGTGATCTGGGGCGTGCCGACGAGCCTCCGCAGCATCCCGCTGATCATCGGGCAGTGCGAGTACGACATGTGGAAGCCCCCTGACCTTGACAGCGACGGCGATGCGACGACGATCTTCTTCCAAGGCGGCGATGGCGGAGGGAAGAACGAGGAGACGTCCGTCGCCGAGGAGGGCGGCGACACCTGCCCGTTGAGCTCCTCGGGGCAGGACCTCCCTGGCGGGTTCGGATGGCTCGACGATGCCGCCGGTTGCGAGTCCACCACGGTCCAGGGCTTTGACGCCTCGGTCCAGACCGGCGCCACGCCGAAGAGCTGCTCTGCCCTCGACCTCCAAGAGATGGTCGGCACCGTCATCGCCATCCCGATCTTCGAGAGCTTCTCAGGGACGGGGACCAACGCCACGTACCTGGTCAGCGGCTACTCAGGGTTCCGCTTGACGGGCTACCGACTCGACGGAGGGAACAATGCGTTCGCCTCCGACCCCCCACCTGATGCGTGCTCATCGCCCACCAAGAACTGCATCGTCGGCAGCTTCACGGGTGTGGTCGTGGACACACCCGGAGAGGTCTGCGGGTCGGGGGACGGCTGCCAGGACTTCGGTGCGACGCTCATCAGGTTGATCAAGTGAGAAGGGAAATGACATGAACAGACGGATCGCCGGAATCGCGGGGGCAGTGGTCCTCGCAATCATCGGGACCCTGGTGCTGGTGAGCTACGTGCAGTCGGCCCGCGACCAGGCGCTGTCCGACGAGGAGCTGGTGGAGGTGTGGGTGGTGCGGACATCGATCGCCGAGGGTGCGAGCGCGGCTGACATCGCCGGGTCCCTCGAGCGGCGTGAGGTGCCGGCCCGGCTGCGCGCCGAGGGCAGCGTCACCGAGCTCGACGCCATCGAGGGCCTGGTCACGCGCACCGATCTGGTGCCCGGTGAGCAGCTCCTGCGCAGCCGCTTCGTCACGCCCGTGGAGGCCCGCCGAGGTGACGTGCCCGAGGGCCTCCTCCAGGTGACGGTCGACCTGGCACCCCAGCGGGCGCTGGGCGGCCAGATCCGCCCCGGCGACACCGTGGGGGTGCTCATGTCGTTCTCCCCCTTTGATCTCGAGGGCACCCTGCTCGATGAGCAGGGTGGCACCGAGACGCAGACCGGCAAGACGGGCAACACCACCCACCTCGCCTTGCACCAGGTGCTGGTGACGTCGGTGCAGATCGGCCCCAACGCCGCCGGTGTGCCGGCGGTGGCCGGGGAGGACGACGCCGTCGTCAACGGCGCCTCCGTCGCCGTCGGGCGTGGCGTGGCGTCGGCACCGACGGAGAGCCTGCTGGTCACCCTCGCCCTCGACGCCCCCTCGGTCGAGCGGGTCGTCTTCGCCGCCGAGTTCGGCACCATCTGGCTCACCGCCGAGGGCGACGATGCCCTCGAGGAGGGCACCCGGGTCGTTGGCCGGGGCAACGTGTATGGGGGGGCCCAGTGAGCACGGTCGTCGTCCTCTCGCCGAGCCCGTGCGAGGCGCGCTTCGAAGAGGCGCTCGCGGGCGCGGCCACCGTGGTGCGCTGCTGGCAGGACGAGTTCCTCCACCTCGACCCGGCCAAGGTGGTCGAGGAGTGCGGCCGCGCCGGCGCGGCGGTGATCTGCCTCGGGCCCGACCTGCCCACCAAGGTGGCGCTGAGCATCGCCGACGCCTTCGACCGGGAGCGTCCCGACTGCGCCATCCTCCTCATGGCCAAGGAGAGCGCCGGGGTCTGGGCCGCCGCCCTGCGGGCGGGCGCCCGCGACGTGGTCGCCCCTGGCGTCTCGCGGCAGGAGCTCAGTGACGCCCTCGACGGCGTGTTGGCCGTCGCCGAGCGCCGCCAGGCCATCGTGGCCGAGGGGCAGCGCCGGGCAGCAGCCACCGAGGCGAGCCGGGTCATCGCCGTCGTCTCGCCGAAGGGCGGCTCCGGCAAGACCACCGTCTCCACCAACCTGGCCGTGGGGTTGGCCAAGCAGCAGCCGGGCTCCACCGCCCTGGTCGACCTCGACCTGCAGTTCGGCGACGTGGCCTCCGCCCTGCAGCTGAGCCCCGAGCAGACCGTGGCCGATGTGGCCCGGGCCCCGAGCGACTTCGACGCCACCATGCTGAAGGTCTTCCTCTCCGCGCACCACACCGGTCTCTTCGCGCTGTGCGCCCCGCTCACGCCGGCTGAGGCCGACGACGTCACCGCCGCCCACACCGCCCATGTGGTGGACCTGCTCCGCTCGGAGTTCGCCTACGTGGTGATCGACACCGCCGCAGGCATCGACGAGCACAGCATCGTGGCCGTCGAGGCGGCCACCGACCTCGTGCTGGTGGGGGCCATGGACGTCACCAGCGTGCGCAGCCTTCGAAAGGAGCTCGACGTGTTCGATCAATTGGGGCAGACCAGCCAGCGCCGCCACCTCGTCCTCAACCGCTCGGATGCCAAGGTGGGGATGGACGCGGCCGACATCGAGGCGGTGCTCGGCCTGCCGGTCGACGTCGCGGTGCCCAGCTCCCGACTGGCACCGATCTCGTCCAACGAGGGCACGCCGCTCCTCGAAGCGCCACCCAGGTCGCCGATCGCCCGGTCGCTCCTCGAGATCGTGGGTCGCTTCGCCGAGGCGGAGGAGCCCGACCCGGGCCTGGTCTCGGGGTTCCGACGCCTGCGAGGTGCGCGATGAGGCTGGGCGATCGGCTCAAGGAGGCCAACGGCCAGGGCGCGGGAGAGCTGCCCGTGGCGCCGGTGGCCGAGGACGCCCCAACCCTGGCGGCTCGGCGCCTCTCCTCGACCCCCGAGCCCGAGCGCACCGTCGTCGACCCCTTCGCCGTCCTCAAGCAGCGGGCGCACGAGGCGCTCTTCACCCGCCTGGGGATGCGGCTGTTCGACTCCTCCCTCAGCGAGGAGCAGCTGCGCTCCTACGTGGTGCAGGAGATCGGGCGCCTCATGGAGGAGGCCAACGCGCCGCTGTCGCCGGGAGAGCGCAAGCGGCTGGTGGCCGAGATCGGCGACGACGTGCTCGGCCACGGCCCCATCGAGCGGTTCCTCGCCGACGACGCCGTCACCGAGGTCATGGTCAACGCCACCGAGCGGATCTACGTGGAGCGCGACGGCCGCATCGAGCGGACCGAGTCGCGCTTCGTCTCCGAGGAGCACCTCCGCCGGGTGATCGAGCGCATCGTGAGCCAGGTCGGCCGGCGAATCGATGAGTCGTCGCCCATGGTCGACGCCCGTCTCGCCGATGGCTCCCGGGTCAACGCCGTCATCCCGCCCCTGGCCGTCGACGGGCCGGTGCTCACCATCCGCAAGTTCGCCCGCGAGCCGTTGCAGGTGGCCGACCTCATCGGCTTCGGCACCATCACCCCCGAGGTGGCCGGCCTGCTCGAGGCGTGCGTGGCCGGCAAGCTCAACGTCCTCGTCACCGGGGGCACGGGCACGGGCAAGACCACCATGTTGAACGTGCTCTCGTCGTTCATCCCCGAGAGCGAGCGGGTGGTGACCATCGAGGACGCGGTCGAGCTCCAGCTCCACCAGCACCACGTGATCCGTCTCGAGAGCCGACCCGCCAACATCGAGGGCCGAGGCGAGGTCGCCATCCGCGACCTGGTCCGCAACGCCTTGCGCATGAGGCCCGACCGCATCATCGTCGGCGAGGTCCGCGGTGGTGAGGCCCTCGACATGCTCCAGGCCATGAACACCGGCCACGAGGGGTCGCTGTCGACGGTGCACGCCAACTCGCCTCGCGACGCCCTCGCCCGCCTCGAGACCATGGTCCTGATGGCGGGGATGGACCTTCCGGCGCGGGCAATCCGTGAGCAGGTGGCCTCCGCCATCGACCTCATGGTCCAGATCACCAGGCTGCGCGACGGGAGCCGGCGGGTCACCGCCATCACCGAAGTCGACGGCATGGAGGGCGACATCATCACCCTCCAGGACCTGTTCAAGTTCGACTACGCCGCCGGCATCGGCCCCGACGGCCGCTTCCTCGGTGCGTGCGTCCCCACCGGGCTGCGCCCTCACTTCAGCGACCGCCTGGCCGACGTCGGCGTGGTGCTGCCGCCCGGGCTGTTCGGCGCCGTCGACGTCCTCGCCGAGCGCTCCGGAGGTCGGCGGTGAGGCGGGGGTGGGCGATCCTCGCGGCCATGGCCGTGCTCGCCTCGGGCGGCGCGGCCGCTGCCCAGGAGGGCACCGCGGTGGACCTCGACGTGGCCCAGCCCGATCTCAGCTCCCACCCGCGCGTCGCCACCGTGTTGACCGCGCCGGCCGAGCTCGGCGGCGCCGACGTTCAACCGAGCTCGGTGACGGTGGTCGAGGACGGCGACGAGCGACCCGTCGAGCTGCTCCGACTCCCCGGAGACCGCCTCGAGGTGGTGCTGGTCGTCGACACCTCCGGAAGCATGCGGGGGGCACCGTTCGTCGCCGCCCAGGCCGCCGCCGCCGCCTTCGTCGACCGCCTCCCCGAGGATGCCAGCGTGGGCCTCGTCTCCTTCGGGTCCACCCCGGTGGTGGCGAGCCCTCTCACGGACGACCACACCCTCGTCATCGCCGCCATCGGGAGCTTGCAGGCGGCGGGGGAGACCGCCCTCTACGACGGGGTCGCGCTCGCCGTGGGCCAGCTCTCCGACGAGGCCGACCGGCGCCGCTCCGTCGTGGTCCTCTCCGATGGTGGCGACACGGCCAGTGCCGGCACGCTCGAGGCGGCGGTCGCTGCCGTCGCCGTCGGCGAGGCCCGGCTCGACGTGGTGGAGCTGGTGACGACCGAGAGCGACCCGGCCACCCTCGGCCAGCTGGCCGCTGCGGGCGGCGGCGGTGTCGCCTCGGCCGACGACCCCTCGGGGCTCGACGGCCTCTTCGACCGCATCGCCGCGTCCCTCGCCAACGAGTACGACCTCACCTGGCGCTCGTCTTCCGAGGGCCCCACGCCGGTCGTCGTCCGTCTCGAGCAGGGCGGGGTCGTTGCCGAGCGGCTGCTCACCCTCGACTACCCGACTGCTGTCGCGCCGGTCACCACCACCCCCGCTGTCGCCGCGCCGGCCCCAGGCCTCCAGTCGGGCTCGGAGCCCCGGGCCACCACCTGGATGCTCGCCGCCGGCGCCCTGTGCGTGGGCCTGGCCTTGCTCCTCCTCGGCCTGGCGCTCTTCGTTCCCCGGGCGCAGCGACGCCGTCGAGCGCGCCTCGGCCCGAGCTCGGTGGCTGCGTCGACTGGCGCCGCCACCACCAGCCTCGGTGAGCTCTCCGGGCGTGCGACCGCGGCGGTGGAGGGCGCGCTCGACCGTCACGGCCACCGGCGAGGCCTCGACGCCAAGCTCGAGCAGGCCGGCGTGGCCCTGCGGGCGGGCGAGTACGTGGTCCTCGCCGGCTCGGCGGTCGTGGTCGCCGGCGCTGTCGGCTTGCTCCTCTCGGGGTCGGCGCTCGGTGTCCTCCTCGCGCTGCTCGTCGGTGGCGCCTCTCGCGCGATCCTCTCGGTGCTCGCTCGTCGCCGCCGGGCGAGGTTCGCCGAGCAGCTGGGCGACACCCTCCAGCTCCTTGCCGGGAGCCTGCGGGCCGGCTACGGGCTGCTGCAGGCCATCGACGCCCTCGGCCGAGAGGCACCTGAGCCCACCAACAGCGAGTTCCGCCGCCTCGTGGTCGAGACGCGCCTCGGTCGCGACCTCTCCGAGTCGCTGGCCGCCATGGCCGAGCGGCTCGGCACGGAAGACTTCGCCTGGGTCGTGCAGGCCATCGACATCAACCGGGAGGTCGGCGGCGACCTGGCCGAGGTGCTCGACAACGTGGGAGAGACCATCCGCGAGCGCAACCAGGTGCAGCGCCAGGTGAAGGCCCTCACCGCCGAGGGCAGGATGTCGGCCTACGTGCTCATCGCCCTCCCCTTCGTCCTCGCCGTGGCACTCCAGCTCATGAACCCCGAGTACTTCCGCCTCCTCACCTTCGGGCCCGGCCTCGTGATGTCGATGGTGGGCGTGGTGATGCTCGGCATCGGAGCACTGTGGTTCCGCGTCCTGTGCCGGCTGGACTACTGAGGAGCAACGCCATGTCATTCGTCCTCCTTCTCGGCGCCGTGGCCGTCGTCGCCGCCTTCCCCCTCCTGTGGTGGGCCGTGTCGGGCGCCAGCTCGTCCTCGGCGGTGGCCCGCAACCTCACCGCCGGAGCTTCCTCCTTCACCGACTACCGCAGCGCCGTGCTGGCCCGCTCGGCAAAGGAGCGGGCCGTGGGCCCGGCGGTGGAACGGCTGGCCGACCGGGCCCGCCGGCTCACGCCCAACGGCATGGTCGAGAACCTCGAGCGGCGCATCCTGCTCGCCGGCGTGCCCGAAGGATGGCCGTTGGAGCGGGTGCTGGCGGCCAAGGTCGTCGGCGGTGCCGCTGCTGCGGGCCTGGTGGTCCTGTGGTTCCTCGACGCGCCCGGCCCCGGCCGTGTCGTGCTCGGTCTGGGCGGCGTGGCGTTCGGCTACCTGCTGGCCGACATCCTCCTCTACAACGCCGCCACCAAGCGCCAGCAGGCGATCCAACGCGAGCTGGCCGACACCATCGACCAGATGCTGATCAGCGTCGAGGCCGGGCTCGGCTTCGACGCCGCCATGGTCCGCGCCGGCCGCTCGGGTGACGGCCCGCTGCACACCGAGCTGGCCCGCACCATGCAGGACGTGCAGGCCGGCTTGGCCCGCAGCGACGCGCTGCAGGGGCTGGTGGCGCGCACGGAGGTCGACGACCTCCGCCACTTCGTCCTCGCAGTGATCCAGGCCGACCGCTACGGGGTAGCGATCTCCAAGGTGCTGCGAGTGCAGGCGGCCGAGATGCGGGTGAAGCGCAGGCAGCGGGCCGAGGAGGCGGCCATGAAGCTGCCCGTGAAGATCCTCTTCCCCATGGTGCTGTTCATCCTCCCGGTCATCTTCATCGTCCTCCTCGGCCCCGCCGCCATCCGGATCTTCGGGGCGCTCGGGTGAGCGCCGTGGTGCTGGCCGATGACGGGACGGGTGGCGCCGTCGGTCGCACGGCGGAGCGCACCCTGGCCGAGCTGCAGCAGGTGGAGCTGGAGATCCCCCGACTCACGCCCTTCGCCACCGGCTTCTGCCCGCTCGACCAGGTGCTGAACGGGGGCATCCGTGCCGGTGACCTGATGGTGGTGGGCGGCAAGCCCGGACTGGGGAAGACCGTCGCTGCCCTGCAGTGGGCCCGGCACATGGCCCTCACCGGCCACACCGCCATCGTGGCCTGCTACGAGCACGACGAGGTCACCCTCCTCACGCGGTTGCTGGCGTGCGAGCTGGGTGATCTGTTGGCGGCGTCGGGCGGCGCCGATGGCCCCCACCTCGACTCGCTCCGCGGCGAGCTGCGCGACGTCGCCTCGGGAACCCGCAAGATCCGTGACGTCCTCGACGCCAACCCCCTGCTGCTCCAGGCCGAGGAGCGCCTCGCCACCTACGCCGACCGCCTGGTGCTGATGCGGGCGTCGGGCACCCGCACCGACATCGAGGCCCTGGGCGAGATCCTCGACCGCCACGCCGGCGAGCGCACCGCACTCTTCGTCGACTACCTCCAGAAGGTGCCGGTGGTGCCAGAACCGGCCCTCGAAGCGGAGCGGGTGAAGCGGGTGGCCGAAGGGCTCAAGGAGCTGGCGCTGGCACGGCGCGTGGCCGTCATCGCCGTGGCGGCCGCCGACCAGGTCGGGCTCGAGGCCCGCCGGTTGCGGCTCCGGCACATGCGGGGATCCACGGCGCTGGCCTACGAGTCGGACGCTGCGGTGATCCTCAACGACAAGATCGCGGTGGTGTCGAAGGCCCACCTGGCCTACGACACGACGAGGGCACCGGAGTTCCGCCGCCACGTGGTCTTCAGTGTCGAGAAGAACCGGGACGGCCCGGCCGACGTCGAGCTCGAGTTCAAGAAGGACTTCGGCAACTATCGGTTCGATCCTGCCGGGGGCTGGGTGGCAGAGCGACTCTGGGAGGAGGGCTCCCTCGAGGAGTGAGGCGGCGCGTACCGATGATCGCCATCACAACTGGGGTGAGCAACGCCTGCGTGTAGCGTCGCTGCCGTGCGGATCGGTGTGCTGGCGTCCGGTAGTGGGACGATCCTGGAGGCCATGCTCGACGGGGGGCTGCCCATCGAGGTGGTCGTCGTCGACCGGCCCTGTCGGGCCACCGAGGTGGCCGCCCTGGCCCGGGTGCCCGCCGTGCTGGTGGAGCGCTCGTCGTTCGGCGTCGACTTCGACCGCGTGGCCTACACCGAGCACGTCGTCGACGTCCTGCGCGACCACGACGTCGAGCTGGTGGTGATGGCCGGTTTCGGCACCATCCTGGACAAGCCCATCCACGACGCCTACGCCGGGCGCATCACCAACACCCACCCGTCGCTGCTGCCGGCCTTCCCCGGCTGGCACGCGGTGGAGGCGGCGTTGGAGGCCGGGGTGAAGGTCACCGGCTGCACCGTGCACCTCGCCACCATCGAGGTCGACTCCGGGCCGATCCTCGCCCAGGAGGCGGTGCCCGTCCTGCCCGGCGACGACGTCGACCGGCTCCACCAGCGCATCAAAGAGGTGGAGCGACGCCTCTACCCGGCCACCATCCGCCAGATCGTCGAAGGGACCACCACGTGAGAGCCCTCCTGTCCGTGTCCGACAAGACCGGCCTGGCAGACCTGGCCCGCGGCCTGGTCGACGCCGGCTTCGACCTCATCTCCAGCGGCGGCACGGCCCGGGCGCTGGCTGAGGCGGGCGTGCCCGTCGCCGAGGTGGCCGACGTCACCGGATTCCCCGAGATGCCCGGCGGCCTGGTCAAGACCCTCCACCCCCGGGTGCACGGTGGGATCCTCGCTGACACCGACGACGACGATCAGGTGGCCTACCTGGAGGAGCAGGGCATCGAGCCCATCGACCTGGTGGTCGTCAACCTCTACCCCTTCTCGTCGGACCCGTCGGTGCCGCTGATCGACATCGGCGGGCCCACCATGGTGCGCGCCGCGGCCAAGAACCACGCCCGGGTGGGCGTGGTGGTCGACCCCGCCGACTACGACTCGGTGCTCGACGAGCTGCGGGGTGGCGGCGGGAACCTCACCGCCGAGACCCGCCGCCGCCTGGCTCGCAAGGCCTTCGCCCACACCGCCGCCTACGACGCCGCCATCGTGTCGTGGCTCGACGACAGCGACGAGGCAACCGAGGCCGAGGCCCGCATCCTGCCCGCCACCCTCCACCTGGCCCTCGAGCGGGTGCAGGACCTCCGCTACGGCGAGAACCCCCACCAGGTGGGCGCCCGCTACCGCGCCGTGGGCACCACCAGCTGGTGGGACGGCGTGATCCAGCACGCCGGCCTTGCCCTGTCGTACCTCAACCTCTACGACGCCGACGCCGCCTGGGCGCTGGTGCACGATCTCGGCGACGAGCCGGCCGTCGCCATCATCAAGCACGCCAACCCCTGCGGCGTGGCCGTCGCCCCCGACCTCGCTTCCGCCTACCAGCGGGCCTACGAGTGCGACGAGCGTTCGGCCTTCGGCGGCATCGTCGCCCTCAACCGCCCCGTCGACGACGACACGGTCGAGGCCATGGTCGCCGCCGCCCAGGCCGACGTGGTGATCGCCCCGGGCTACGCGGGCGGGGTGATCGAGCGCCTGCAGGCCAAGCGCAAGAACACCCGCATCCTCGAGGCCGGCGCGCCCGAGGGCGAGGCCCGACAGCTGCGCCAGATCAACGGCGGGTTCCTGGTGCAGGACGCCCACCACTTCGCGGCGGTCCGCGACGACTGGCAGGTGGTCACCAAGGTGTCGCCCACCGACGGCGAGTGGCGCGACGCCGAGCTGGCGTGGCGGCTCTGCGGCCACGTGAAGTCCAACGCCATCGTGCTGGTCAAGAACCGCCAGGCCGTGGGCATCGGCGCCGGCCAGCAGAACCGGGTGGAGTCGGGCCTCATCGCCGCCGCCAAGGCCAATGGCCGGGCCGCGGGTGGGGCGTGCGCTTCCGACGCCTTCTACCCCTTCCCCGACGGCATCGAGGCCGCCGCCGACGCCGGCGTGGCGGTCATCGTCCAGCCGGGCGGGGCCATGAACGACGAGAAGAACATCGCCCGGGCCGACGAGCTCAACGTGGCCATGGTCTTCACCGGCGAGCGCCACTTCCTGCACTGACCCCGGTGGTCGGCACGGACACCGCCGGCACCGTTACGTTGTCTCAGCTTCCGGCGCGGTTTCGCCGTCCGGCTCGGGAGGCGAAGCGGTCGAGGGCCTCGAGCACCTCCGGTGCGCGCCACATCTGGTTGCGCTTCTTGTCGGTGAACTCGACGACGACGCCGGCATCCTCGAGGGGTCGAAGGGCTCGATAGGCGTTGTTCGGGGCGATGCCGGTCGCGTCAGCGATGAGCGCGGCGTTCACGACGGGGTGGCGTAGGAGAAGGTCGGCGACCCGCCACGCCACTGCGTCCCGGCGGGCCTTCACCCTGTCTTGCCAGCCTTGGCGGATGCTGTGGAGGTCTTCGATGAGGACTCGCCCGTTGGCGGTCGCGGTGAGTGCTGCTGCCGCGAAGGATTCGACGATCGGGCCGGGGTCGCCCCCCCGGTACTGGGTGAGTGCTGCGAAGTAGGCGTCGACGTCGGTGAGCAGTCCCGCCGAGACGGGCACGGTCACGTGCCGGGTGAGGCCCTTGTTCCGCAGATGTGCGTGCACCAGTGCCCGCCCGGTGCGTCCGTTGCCGTCGGGGAACGGGTGGATGGTCTCGAACTGGGCGTGCGCGATCGCCGCGTGCGACACCGTCGGGATGTCGTCGCGGTCGATGAACGCGACGAGGTCGGCGATCGCCGCTGGCACCCGGTGGTGCAAAGGTGGGACGAAGACCGCTCGGTGCGGTCCGAGGTCACCGCCACCGATCCACACCTGCTGGTCTCGCCAGCGTCCGGCGATGTCGGGGTCGCGGTGTTCGAGGAGCGCTTCGTGCATTGCCAGGATGGCGTCGCCGTCGATGCGGTCGGCGAGATCGATGGCTGCGGTCATGGCCCGCTGGTTGGCGACCACCATCGAGGCGTTGTGCCCGTTGGGCCCCGACAGCTCCGCCTCGGCGATGGCCCGGGCCGAGGCGGTGAGGTTCTCGATCTTGGATGATGCCGCTGACTCGGAACGGAGCAGGACGGCGGCGAACGGCGCGATCTCGTGGCCGACTTCGGTGTCGAAGCGGGCGATCTCCACGGCGGCATCGTCGGCGGCGGCGGCGATCTCGGGATCCAAGGCCACCCTCTGGTCGGCGATCTCTGGGATGACGGACGCCTCATAGGGTCCGCGATGACGTCGCAGCTGGGTCCGGGACGCTGGCACGCTGTCGTCGCGCTCCCAGGGCAGCTGTTCGTAGGTGAGCGCCGGCCATGACGCCGGTGTCCCTCGATCCGACACTCCGCACCTCCTGTAGTATCACTTCATCCTATATGTGATACTACTGCGTCAGGTTGTTCTCACTTCGCACTCGGTCACCCGGCCCGCGCCGTTGCCCACGCCAGCAGCACGACCCCCAGTCCGAAGGCCACCAGCGCGTCGGTGGGCAGCGCCAGCGGCCCGTGCGAGCCGCTCCCGGCCAAGGCGATGCGCAGCATCCCGGCGACCGAGGCCACGGCACCGGCCGTCACCATCCACCTGCGCGCCCCGCCACCTGCGCGGGTGCCTCGCGGGCCGAGCCGGTCGGGGTCGTCGAGCCGTGCGAACGCCGCCACCAGGGCTGCCAGCACCACGGCGCACATCGCCAGCCAGGGGAGGCGCAGCAGCCACCACCGCCCGCTCCCGATGGCCTCGACCGGGAACACGCCGGTGCCGTGCAGGGCGACGGCGGCGACCACCGCGGCAGCCATGTGCCACAGGAAGAGGGTGAGGACCATCGACTGCACCCTCGCCACCGCCGCCCACCGCCGGGGCCGCCGCAGCCACCAGCCGAGCCGGTGGTGGGCGGCGAGGAGCAGGCCGGCCTGGGTGACGGCGAGGGCCAGCAGGGCCAGGGTGGGCGGCTCGGTGTTCTGCAGGTCGCCACCCGGCACCGCCACCATGCTCACCGGGTAGGGGCCGAGCACGGTCAGGCCGACCAGGGCCACGCCACCCGCGCCCGCCACCGCCAGCCCGGCCCGCACACCGGCCTGCAGCCGGCCGCCTTGCCAGGCCACGCCGAGCTGGTGGACAACCAGCCAGCCCACTAGGTAGCTGCCCTCGGCCATCCAGGGGTCGTCGAGGGTCATCCTCGCCACGTCGCCGAGGCCCACCACCAGGGCCCCGGCGGCCGGCACCAGCAGGCCCCATCGGCGGGACGCGGCCACCGACGCCGGGGTGAGCGCCACCATCGCCAGGTAGGCGGCCAGGAACCACAGCGGCACGGTGGCCACCCACGCCCCGGTGCCCAGCAGATCGGCGTCGACCCCCGCCGCCCGCCCGAGGGCGACGGCCACCACGAGCACGCCCAGCGGCGCCGACGCCGGCACCAGGAGGCGCCGGTAGCGGCGCAGCACCCAGCCGGCGAGGTCGCCGCCGAGCTGGCGGTGGCGCGCCAGCGAGGTGGCGTTGACCACGCCGCCGACCAAGAAGAACAGCGGCATCACCTGGAACAGCCACGTGAGCGGGTGGGTCCAGCCGAGCCGCCCGAGGGCGTTGACGCCGTCGAGGGTGCCCTCGGTCTCGGTCACGGCGATGAGCATCCAGTGGCCAAGTACGACCGCCCAGATGGCCACGGCGCGCACCAGGTCCAGCGCGCGATCCCGGGTCGGCTCCATGGCCAGACAGGTCTACCCCGCCGACCCGGGCCGAGCCCGCCGCGCCCGCGCGCAACCTCACCTTCGGGGCGCTGATCCTCGGGGTGGTCCAGCTCCTGCGCTGACCGCGCCGCCGCGGCGCGAGACTGACGGGGCACGCGCAGGGCGACCACGAGCGAGAGGGCCAAGCGTTGACCGACGAGCCGATCTGGATGCCGGGGGCCCCCGTGGCCGAGGCGGTCCTCGCCGACGTCGACGCCCGGGTGGCGGCCCTGCGCGAGCGGGGCGTCGCCGTCGGGCTCGGCACGATCGTGGTGGGCGACGACCCCGCCAGCCACTCGTACGTGGCCAAGAAGCACACCACCTCCGAGGCCCACGGCATCACCTCGCACCACCAGTCGCTGCCGTCCGACGCCTCGCAGGCCCAGGTGATCGAGGCGGTGCAGCGCTTCAACGACGACGACGCCGTCACCGCCTACCTCGTGCAGCTCCCCCTGCCCAAGGGGCTCGACGAGGGGCCGGTGCTCGAGGCCATCGACCCCGCCAAGGACGCCGACGGCCTCCACCCCACCAACCTCGGCAAGCTGGCCCTCGGCATGGACTGCCCGGTGGCGTGCACGCCCGCAGGCATCAAGGCGCTGCTGGCCCACTACGACGTGCCGGTGAGCGGCCGCCACGTGGTGATCGTGGGCCGCGGGCCGACCCTCGGCCGCCCGCTGTCGATGCTGCTCTCGGCCAAGGCTGCGGGGGCCAACGCCGCGGTCACCATGGTCCACACCGGGGTGGCCGACATCGCCCACCACACCCGCCAGGCCGACATCGTCATCGGCGCCGCCGGTGTGCCCTCCTCGATCACCGCCGACATGGTGCGGCCCGGCGCCGCGGTGATCAGCGGCGGCATCACCTGGGAGGGCAAGCGCCTGCTGCCCGACGTCGACGAGTCCGTCGCCGAGGTCGCCGGCTGGATCACCCCCCGCCTCGGCGGGGTGGGGCCCACCACGGTGGCCATGTTGCTGTCCAACACCGTGGCGGCGGCCGAGCGGAGGGTAGGGCGATGAGCGGGTTGCGCACCGTGCTGTGGGCCGACCGGGAGACCGGCGGCCTCGACCGCTGCGTCCTGACCGACGAGGGCGAGCGGGGCGCCCGGCTGTCGGGCACCGCCCTGGTCACCTACGAGGCCGTGCCCTACGAGGTGCGCTACACGGTGATGGTCGACGCCACCTGGCAGACCCGCTCGCTCGGCGTCCACGTGCAGGGCGGTCCGGGCGACGACGCCCGCCTGGCGCTGATGGCCGACGAGGAGGGGCGCTGGACCGTCGGGCGCGAGCCCTACGAGGAGCTCGCGGGCTGCATCGACGCCGACCTCGGCGTCACCCCTGCCACCAACACGATCCCCATCCGCCGCCTCGGCCTGGCGGTGGGGGAGTCAGCCGACATCTCAGTGGTGTCGATCCGGTTCCCCGACCTGGCCATCGCCGTGGAGGAGCAGCGCTACGAGCGTAAGGCCCCCGACCTCTACCGCTACTCGTCGGGACCCTTCGACGCCGAGCTGGTCGTCGACAGCAACGGACTGGTGCTCGACTACGAGGACCTCTGGCACGCCGTGGCCAGCGCCTAAGTTCGGCCGACCGACCCGACCGGGGTTGGGCGCTCCCGCGACCACCTACGCTGCCGTGCCCATGGCGCGCATAGGAGAGCTGCTGGCGCAGGGGCCCACCCTGTCGTTCGAGTTCGGCCCGCCGCGCACCGAGGAGGCCGCCGCCCGCCTCGAGCGCGTCCTCGTCGAGCTCGAGGTCCTTCGACCCTCGTTCGTGTCGGTCACCTACGGGGCGCTGGGCACCACCCGTGACACCACCCGCCAGATCGTGGAGCACATCGCCGCCGACACCTCGATGACCCCGATGCCCCACCTCACCTGCGTGGCCCACCGCCGCCAGGACATCATCGACATCGTCACCGGCTACCGGGACGCCGGCCTCGAGAACATCCTCGCCCTCGGTGGCGACCTCCCGGTCGAGGGCGGCGACCAGCTGGCTTCGGACTTCCTCTACGCCTCCGAGCTGATCGATCTGGTGCACGAGCTCGGCGACTTCTCGGTGGGCGTCGCCGCCTTCCCCGAGGGCCATCCCCGATCGCCCGACATCGCCACCGACCGCCGCCACCTCGCGCACAAGCTCCGCCATGCGGACTTCGGGATCACCCAGTTCTTCTTCGACGCCACCGACTACTTCCGCATGGTCGACGAGCTGGCCGCCCTCGACGTGCACACCCCGGTGATCCCCGGCGTGATCTCGTTCGTCAACGTGGAGGCCCTGCGGCGCATGGCTCGCCTCAACGGCGCCGCCATCCCGGCCGAGGTCGAGGCCCGCCTCGACGCCGTCGACGGCGACCCAACGGCGGTGCGGGAGCTGGCGGTCGAGCTGGCCACCGAGCTGTGCCAGGAGCTCCTCGACGGCGGCGCCCCCGGCCTGCACCTCTACACCCTCAACTTTGCCAGGGGCACCAAGGACATCTGCGCCAACCTGGGGCTGCGTCCGGGGAGCGGGGCTGCCACCAGTCGGTAGCATCGCCCGTCATGGCCGAGAAGATCACCCTCACCGACGGCGTCCTGTCCGTCCCCGACAACCCCATCATCCCCTTCATCGAGGGCGACGGCACCGGGGTCGACATCTGGCCGGCCGCCAAGCTGGTCCTCGACGCCGCAGCCGCCAAGCACGGCAAGACGATCGAGTGGAAGGAGGTCCTCGCCGGCCAGAAGGCCTTCGACGAGACCGGCGACTGGCTCCCCGAAGAGACCGTCACCACCTTCCGCGACTACCTCATCGGCATCAAGGGCCCCCTCACCACCCCCATCGGTGGAGGCTTCCGCAGCCTCAACGTTGCCCTGCGCCAGATCCTCGACCTCTACGTGTGCCTGCGCCCCGTGCGCTGGTTCACCGGCGTGCCCTCGCCGGTCAAGCACCCCGAGCTGGTCGACATGGTGATCTTCCGGGAGAACACCGAGGACATCTACGCCGGCCTCGAGGTCGAGTCCGGCTCCAAGGAGGCCGCCCGCCTCATGGAGCTGCTCAAGGAGGAGTTCGGCTGGGAGATCAAGCCCGACTCGGGCATCGGCATCAAGCCCATCTCCAAGTCCGGCTCGCAGCGCCTCCAGCGCGCCGCCCTCCAGTACGCCGTCGACCGCGGTCGCAAGAACGTGCACTTCGTGCACAAGGGCAACATCATGAAGTTCACCGAGGGCGCCTTCAACAACTGGGGCTACGAGCTCGTGCGCGAGGAGTTCTCCGACGTGGCCGTCGGTTGGGACGACTGCGGCGGCAAGCCCGGCGACAAGATCCTCGTCCAGGACGCCATCGCCGACATCGCCCTCCAGCAGGTCCTCACCCGGCCCGCCGAGTTCGACGTGATCGCCACCATGAACCTCAACGGCGACTACCTCTCCGATGCCCTCGCCGCCCAGGTCGGCGGCATCGGCATCGCCCCCGGTGGCAACGCCAACTACGTCACCGGCCACGGCATCTTCGAGGCCACCCACGGCACCGCCCCCAAGTACGCCGGCCAGGACAAGGTCAACCCCGGCTCGGTGCTGCTCTCCGGCGTGCTCATGTTCGAGCACCTCGGCTGGAAGGAGGCCGCCGACGACATCGTGGCCGCCCTCGAGGCCACCATCGCCGACAAGATCGTCACCTACGACTTCGCCCGCATGATGGACGACGCCATCGAGGTCAAGACCTCGGAGTTCGCCTCCGCCATCGTCGACCGGCTGTAGCACCCGAGGCGACGAGCGCGTCTCGCTGACGGTAGGGTCAGTGGCAACAGACCATCGTTTTCTCGAAGGGGTAGCCATGCTGGTACGGGACAAGATCTATGTGGACGGGGCCTGGGTGGCGTCCGCCGGCTCGGGCACGATCGAGGTGGTGAACTCCACGACCGAAGAGGTCATGGGGACGATCCCCGAGGGCACCGCCGACGACGTCGACAAGGCCGTCAAGGCTGCCAAGGCCGCCTTCCCCGCCTGGGCCGCCACCTCGGTCGAGGAGCGGGCCAAGTACCTCACCCGCATCAACGAGGGCCTCGCCGCCAAGATGGACGAGATCGCCACCCTGGTGTCCCAGGAGGTCGGCATGCCCAAGAGCCTCAGCCTGCTGATCCAGGCGGGGCTGCCCATGATGAGCTTCGCCAACAACGCCCAGATCGCCGAGAGCTACGCGTTCGAGGAGACGGTCGGCAACAGCCTGATCGTCAAGGAGCCCGTCGGGGTCGTCGGGGCCATCACCCCCTGGAACTACCCGCTGCACCAGATCGCCGCCAAGGTCGCCCCGGCGCTGGCCGCCGGCTGCACGGTGGTCCTCAAGCCCTCCGAGGTCGCGCCGCTCAACGCCTTCGTGCTGGCCGACGTCATCGCCGACATCGGCCTCCCGGCCGGCGTGTTCAACCTCGTCACCGGCACCGGCCCGGTGGTGGGCGAGGCCATCGCCGCCCACCCCGACGTCGACATGGTGTCGTTCACCGGCTCCACCCGCGCCGGCAAGCGCGTCACCGAGGTCGCCGCCCAGACCGTCAAGCGCGTGGCGCTCGAGCTCGGCGGCAAGTCGGCCAACGTCATCCTCGACGACGCCGACCTCGAGAAGGCCGTGACCGACGGTGTCGGCAAGTGCTTCCTCAACTCGGGCCAGACCTGCTCGGCGCTCACCCGCATGGTGGTGCCCCGCTCCAAGCTGTCCGAGGTCGAGGACATCGCCGTCCGCGCCGCCGAGACCTACAAGGCCGGCGACCCCTTCGCCGAGGACACCCGCCTCGGTCCCCTCGTCTCCGCCGCCCAGCGCGAGCGGGTCCGTGACTACATCACCAAGGGCCAGGACGAGGGCGCCACGCTCCTCACCGGCGGCATCGAGGCCCCTGAGGGCCTCGACAAGGGCTTCTTCGTGCGGCCCACCGTCTTCAGCGGCGTCACCAGCGACATGACCATCGCCCAGGAGGAGATCTTCGGTCCCGTCCTGGCGATCCTCCCCTACGACACCGAGGAAGAGGCCATCGCCATCGCAAACGACAGCATCTACGGCCTCGCCGGCGGTGTCTGGTCGGGCGACAAGGAGCGGGCCACCAAGGTCGCCCGCCAGATGCGCACCGGCCAGGTCGAGGTCAACGGGGGCAGCTTCAACCCCATGGCCCCCTTCGGTGGCTACAAGCAGTCGGGCAAGGGCCGCGAGCTCGGCACCTTCGGCCTCGACGAGTTCCTCGAGATCAAGAGCCTCCAGCTCTAGACCTCGCCAGCAGCCTCCGGGCCACCATCGTCAGCCGCCCGGTGGACGCCAGCTGCTCTTCGTCTCGCGTGCCCGGTCGACCTGCTCGGGCGTGAGCAGCACGGTCGTGGACACGGCCATGCGGCCCGAGGAGGAGAACTGCATGGCCAGCCCCGCAGCCGTCTCCTGGTCGGGGACATCAAC